>SKTG01000129.1 GCA_007118045.1 Nitriliruptoraceae bacterium | reverse complement strand
TGGCGAGCCGACTGGCCCAGCTCACCGTCGTGGACTGCCTGTTGATCGCCGTGGCGCAGCGCACCTACCTCGAGACCCGTGGCGCGCTCGAGCTCACGCTCGAGTCCGTCCGCGGTCGTCGTTACGGCGACGAGACCTAGAACCGTGGTCCCTGGCGCCGCCGGGTGACCCCGAGAGAGCCGCGCCGAGCGCGCGGAGGCCCCACACCGCGCCCGGACGCGCGGGGTACACGACGCCGTGTCGTACGCACGGCCCGGACCAGGAGCACCCATGACCGTGAGAGCCCGCTACACGCTGGTGGCGGCGATGATCGCCGCCCTGGTCGCGTCGCTGGTGGCCGTCAGCAGCAACGACGCCACCGCCGACGGCCGGGGCAACCCACCCGGCCCACCGCTCGAGCTCGGCCTGGAACGCCTGCTCGACCGCAACCTCGACTGGCTCGAGGGCAAGCAGGTCGGCCTGGTGACCAACCCGACCGGGGTCGACTCCGACCTCGAGCACGGCGTCGACCTGCTGATCGACGCCTCCGAGTCGCACGACTTCGAGGTCACCGCCCTGTACGGACCCGAGCACGGGGTCCGCGGTGGCGCGGAGGCCGGCGAGTACGTCGAGAGCTACACCGACGAGCGCACCGGCCTGCCCGTCTACTCGCTGTACGGCGAGACGCAGAAGCCGTCGGCGGCGATGCTCGAGGACGTCGACGTCCTGCTGTTCGACATCCAGGACATCGGGACGCGCTTCTACACCTACATCTGGACCATGTACTACGTGATGGAGGCCGCGGCAGAGGAGGACAAGGAGATGATCGTCCTCGACCGGCCGAACCCGCTCGGTGACCGCATCGAGGGGCCCATGCTCGATCCCGAGCTGTCCTCCTTCGTCGGTCTGAAGGACATCCCCCTACGTCACGGCATGACCGTCGGTGAGCTCGCCAAGCTGTTCGAGGGCGAGTTCCTCGACGACGACCTCGAGCTCGACCTGCGCGTCTCCGAGATGCACCGCTACCAGCCGCGGTTCTTCGAGAACTTCTGGGGTCTGGAGTGGGTGCTGCCCTCGCCGAACATCCCGACGCACGAGTCCGCGCTCGTCTACCCGGGCACGGGTCTGGTGGAGTCGCTCAACGTCTCGGAAGGCCGCGGCACCACCAAGCCGTTCGAGTGGGTCGGCGCCCCGTGGTTCGACGACGTCGGCGCGCAGGAACTCGCGGACGACCTCAACGATCGCGACCTGCCCGGCGTGACGTTCCGTCCGATGTTCACCACGCCGACGATGTCGTGGCAGGAGGGTGAGTTCTCCGGCGGGGTCGAGCTGCACGTGACCGATGCCGAGGTGTTCGAGTCCGTACGCACCGGCCTGCACGTGCTCGACGCGCTCTTCGAGGCGGACGAGACCCAGTGGCGCGAGTACGAGCCCGGCTGGTGGGACCACGGCTGCGACGAGGACACGATCTGCTGGATCGAGCGGCTGAGCGGTGACCGCGACGTGCGGGCGCAGCTCGAGGCCGGCGTCGACCCGGACGAGATCGTGGCCGGTTACCAGGACGAGGTAGACGAGTTCGACGAGCTCGCGGAGCAGTACCGCATCTACCGCTGATCCGCGGTCGACGCCCCCGGGGGAGGGGTGTCAGGTCCGATGGACCAGGCGCCCCTCCACCACGGTGGCGGTGACGGCGCCGGCCTCGTCGAACACGGCGAGGTCGGCGTCCTTGCCGACCTCGATCGAGCCCTTGCGGTCGGCGACGCCGATGGCCCGCGCCGGCGTCAGCGTGGCGACCTGCCAGACCTCGTCGAGCGTCGTACCGGTCGCCGCGAGGAAGCGGTGCAGGCCGACCTCGAGCGTGGCGGTGCTGCCGGTGATCGTCCCGTCCTCCAGCCGCATGACGCCACCGGCCACGGTGATCGTGCGACCCGCACGTTCGTACTCGCCGTCCGGGAGACCCGCACCCTTGCCGGCGTCGGTGATCAGCAGGGTCCCGTCGGGCCCCTTGGCCCGCCAGACCAGGTCCATGACCGGGGGGGCGACGTGCACCCCGTCGGCGATCAGCTCGCAGCGCACCGTGTCCAGGGTCAGGGCGCCGCCCGCGGCGCCGGGTTCCCGGTGGTGCAGGCCGCGCATGCCGTTGAACACGTGCGTGGCCTGACGCACCCCCCGCTCGGCGGCGGTCGCCAGCTGGGCGTAGGTCGCATCGGTGTGTCCAGCGGCCACGGTGACACCACGTTCGACGCAGGCGTCGAGCAGCCAGTGGTTCGCGTCGATCTCCGGAGCCAGGGCGAGGAGGCGGACGACGTCGGTGTCGAGCAGTTCCCCCGCCTCGGCTCGTTCCGCCGGGCGGATCAGCTCCTGCCGGTGGGCACCCTTGCGCGCCACGTTGATGTAGGGGCCCTCGACGTGGGCGCCCAGGATGGTCGCGCCACCGTCGACCGGTCCGGTCACCTCCGCGACGTCGCGCAGGGCGGTAAGGACCTCGGCGTGCGGGGCCGTCCACGTGCTCGGCAGCAGGCTCGTGACCCCGTGGCGGGCGTGGAAGCGGGCCATCGCCGTCAGGCCCTCCGGCCCGCCGCCCATGGTCTCGTTGCCGTCGCCGCCGTGCACGTGCACGTCGATCAGACCCGGGGTCACCGTGGCGCCGGCGACGTCGAGGACCTCACCCTCGGTCGTCGGCGGGGGCCCGGAGTCGAAGTCCGCGATGCGGCCGTCCTCGATGCGCAGCCAGGCGTCGGTGACCGGGCCCGCCCGGGTCAGCAGACGGGCCGAGGTGAGCAGCGACAGGGACACGCGGCCTCCAACGACGAACGGGGCGGTGGCGAGTGGGCTATACCACCCTAGTCACGGACCACGCCGACCTGGGAGGGTCGACGGTGCGTCGCGGCGACCGCCGTCACGTGCCGCGCGCGGCGCGCAATGGGCGGACGTAAGGTCTAGACCAGTAGCCGTTCGCTCGCTAGGGTCCCGCCCCGAGGGCCGTGCCGGCCCGGGAGAGCGACGGCAGCACGACGACGAACAAGGAGCGAGGATGCGGCGCACCAGAACGCTGGCGCTGTGCATGACCCTGGGGCTGCTCGTGGCCGCCTGCCAGACCGAGGTCGAGGAGGACCCGGGGGCCATGACCGAGGAGGAGCCGGAGGACGCCGAGGACACGGAGGACGCGCCCGACGACGAGGCGGCCGAGGACGGTGACGCGGTCACCCTGTCGATCGAGAGTTGGCGCAGCGACGACGTCGCGCAGTGGGAAGAGGAGATCATCCCCGCCTTCGAGGACGAGCACCCCGACATCCAGCTCGAGTTCAACCCCACCGCTCCGACGGAGTACGACGGGGCGTTGAGCTCGCGACTGGAGGGTGGCACGGCGGGCGACATCATCACGTGTCGCTCGTTCGACCGCTCACGCGACCTGCACGAGCGGGGCTTCCTGGAGGAGATCGACGACCTCGACGGGCTCGAGAACTTCGACGAGTTCGCGTTGCAGGCGTGGCAGACCAGCGAAGGCGACGCACAGTTCTGCGTCCCGCTCGCGGCGGTCATCCACGGCAACTACTACAACGCGGAGGCGTTCGACGAGGTGGGCCTGGAGATCCCGGAGACCAACGACGAGTTCCTCGACGTCCTCGAGCAGCTGCAGGAGGACGGCACCTACACCCCGCTGGCGTGGGGGACCGCGGACGACTGGATCGCGACCAGCACCGCCTTCGACCTGTTCGGCCCGAACTTCTGGGACGGTGAGGACGGACGGCAGGCGTTGCTCGCGGGGGACAAGCCCTACACCGACGACGACTTCGTGCAGGCGTGGGAGTTCCTCGACCAGTGGCAGCCCTACTTCCCCGACGGTTACGAGTCGGTCAGCTACGAGGACACGCAGCAGCTGTTCGCGCTCGGTCAGGCGGCCATCATGCCGGCCGGCTCGTGGGAGATCAGCCTCTTCGAGGACATCGCGGAGGTCGAGGTGGACGTCTTCCGGCCCACCACCCCCGAGGGTCAGGACCAGTGCTACATCAACGACCACCCGGATATGGGGCTCGGCATGAACGCCGACACCGACCACCCCGAGGAGGTCGAGACCTTCCTCGAGTGGGCGGCCGGCCAGGAGTTCGGTGAGCTCTACGCGAACGCGGTGCCCGGGTTCTTCCCGCTCGGGGACTACGAGGTCGACGTGGACAACGAACTCGCCAACGAGTTCGTGTCGTGGCGTGACGAGTGCGAGAGCACGGCGCGCCTGAACTTCGAGGACCTGACCGCTGGTGACCCGAGCATCGAGGAGGAAGCCTCGCGGCTCACGGTGCAGATGTGGAACCAGGACCTGCCGCCCGAGGAGGTCGCCGAAGAGGTGCAGCAGGCCCTCGAGTCGTGGTACGAACCGCACCAGTGATCGCGCAGCGCCCCGGCGCGGAAGCCGGGGCGCTCGACCGACGCACGACGTCACCGTGACCCGGCAGGGTCGGAGCAGGAGCGCACGAGGTCATGCAGCGCGGAACCCGCCTCGCCTTCGTGGTCTTCCTGGCTCCGGCCTTGCTCGTGTACACGATGTTCGCGATCTACCCGATCGTGGATTCGCTGCGGCTGAGCTTCTACACGGTCGAGCAGGGCCAGCTCGTGTTCGTCGGGTTGGCGAACTTCGTGTACCTGCTGACCGACGCGTTCGCCGCCCCGAGGTTCTGGAACGCGTTCGTCAACAACGTCCAGTTCTTCGGCATCCACCTGCTGGTGCAGAACCCCATCGGGCTGATGCTGGCCGCCCTGCTGACCTCCGGGCTGCTGCGCCGGGCCGAGGGCATCTACCGCACCCTGATCTTCATCCCGACCACGCTGTCGGTGGTCATCGTGGGGTTCGTCTGGCAGCTGATCATCAGCCCGTTGTGGGGTCTGGTCGACACGCCGCTACTCGGACAGGAGTCCACCGCGTTGCCGACGCTGTCGCTGATGAGCGTCTGGCAGTACGTCGGGATCCCGATGGTGTTCTTCTACGCGGTGCTGGTCAACATCCCGCGTGAGCTCGAGGAGGCCGGTCGCGTGGACGGCGCGAGCGGCTGGCAGATCTTCTGGCGCGTGAAGTTCCCGCTCCTGGCGCCGATGTTCGGGATCGTCTCGATCGTGACCTACATCGCCAACTTCAACGCGTTCGATCTCATCTACGCGGTCCAGGGGGCCTCAGCCGGTCCCAACTTCTCGAGCGACATCTTCGGCACGCTGTTCTACCGCACCTTCCTCGGGACGGGGACCGCGACCGGCAGCGTGACGCTCGGCGCGACGGTCGCCAGCCTGATGTTCCTGACGATCCTCGTGGGCGTCGCGCTCTACCTGGTGTTCATCCACCGTCGTCTCCGCTCCTACCAGCTGGCATCATGACCTCCACCACGCCCTCCACCTCCGTCGACCAGCAGCGGGCCGAGGCGCCGGCTGCCGTCGACCGCGACCAGCGCAACCGGCGGGCCCAACGGCGCCAGCTGCGCTCGCGCCTGACCGTCCACGGCGTGCTGGGCGTCTACACGCTGCTCGCGCTCGGGCCCATCGTCCTGATCGTGATGAACTCGCTGAAGTCGCGCGGTGCGATCTTCGACTCGCCGTTCACCGTGCCGACGGCGGAGACGCTCACGTTCGACGGGTACCTCTCGGTGTTCCAGCGCGCGGACTTCGTCACCTACTTCGGCAACAGCATCGCGGTCACCCTGATCAGCGTGTTCCTCACCGTCGTTTTCGGCGCCATGGCGGCCTTCGCCCTCACCGAGTACAAGATCCGGATCGCGCCGATCCTGCTCGCCTACCTCGCGATCGGCATCATGATCCCGATCCGGCTGGGGACCGTGAGCCTGCTGCAGATGATGTCGCAGCTGGGTCTGGTCAACACCCGCACGGCCCTCGTGCTGGTCTACGTGGCGATGGGCCTGCCCCTGGCCGTGGTCCTGCTCTCACAGTACTTCAGGCAGGCCTCGGTGGAGATCCGGGAGGCGGCCCGCGTCGACGGTGCCAGCGAGTACCGCGTGTTCGGCATCGTCCTCCCGCTGGTCCGGCCGGGGCTGGCCGCGGTGGCGGTGGCCAGCATGCTGCCGATCTGGAACGACCTGTGGTTCCCGCTGATCCTCGCGCCCAGTGACCGGACCGCGACGGTGACGCTGGCCGTGCAGCAGTTCATCGGTCAGTTCGGCTCGGACTGGAACGCCGTGCTGGCGACGCTCAGTCTCGGGGCCGTGCCCCTGATCGTGCTGTTCATGATCTTCTCACGCCAGTTCATCAGCGGGCTCGCGGAGGGTGTCGGCAAGTAGGCGTGGGCGGGGCTGGGGATGACGCGTCAGGGACGCTCGAGCCCGCCCAGCATCACCGCGATCAGCGTGTCGGCCACCTCGTCACCGGCACCGAGATCGGGCCGGTACCACTCCACGAGCGAGTTCACGGTCCCGAACAGCAGGCGCGTGACCAGCGCCGGATCCAGGTCGGCGCGCAGGTCGCCCTCCTCGATCGCCCGTGTCACCAACCCCGTGACCCGGCGGTCGAACTCCCGGCGGCGTTCCAGCGCGTCGCGTTCGGTGTGCGTGTTCCCCCGCACGCGCAGCAGCAACGTCACGAACGGCAGCTCGGCGTCCAGCACCTCGACGCTGCGGCGCAGGACGTGCTCGAGGCGGTCCCTCGCCCGGCCGTGCCTCGACCCCGTCTCCTCCAGGACGGCGAACAAGGCCGTCAACGCCCGGTCCAGGGCCAGCCCGAGCAGCGCTTCCTTGCTGGAGACGTGGTGGTAGATGCTGGACTTGCTGATGCCGAGGGCGTGCGCCAGATCACCCATCGAGGTGCCGTCGTACCCGCGACGGTTGAACTCCGCGGCGGCGACGTCCAGCACGGAGTCGAGGTCGTAGTTGCGGCGCATCGTGGGCTCCATCGGCAGCAAGTGTGACACAGCGCCCGCCCGTACCGAGGTACCCGTGGCATGCGGGTCCTCCGATGGTCGGAGGCGGAGACCACCCGAGCGGCGGAGGACGCGCCCGATCGAGTCGGGCAGGCTCGTGTTCACCGGTCGGCGAGGACGTCGTACCGGCCCGACCCGCGCACCCGGGGGAGCGTCCAGATGTCCAGCGCCACCGCCGCGGCGGAACCGCCCGAACCCGGCGCGACCGCCGCCGCCGAGACGACGGGGCTCGTCAAGAGCTACGGCGACGGCGACGCCACCGTCCGCGCCGTCGACGGGATCGACCTGCGGGTCGAGCGCGGCAGCTTCTTCGCCGTCATGGGCCCGAGCGGCTCGGGGAAGTCGACGCTGCTGCACTGCATCGCCGGCCTCGACCGGCCGACCAGCGGGCAGGTACGCATCGGCGGGACCGACCTGGCCGAGCTGAAGGACGAGGCCCTGACACGGCTGCGCCGCGACCGCGTCGGTTTCGTGTTCCAGGCGTTCAACCTCATCCCGACCCTGACGGCCAGGGAGAACGTGCTGCTGCCGCTGAAGCTCGGCCGCCGCGATCCCGACCCCGCGTGGTTCGAGACCGTGACCGAGAGCCTGGGGCTCACCGATCGGCTCGGGCACCGGCCTGCGGAGCTGTCCGGGGGCCAGCAGCAGCGGGTCGCCGTGGCACGCGCCCTGGTGACGCGCCCGGAGATCGTGTTCGGCGACGAGCCGACCGGCAACCTCGACCGGGCGAGCGGCACCGAACTGCTGAAGCTGCTGCGCCGTAGCGTCGACGGGCTGGGTCAGACGATCGTGATGGTCACGCACGACCCTGCGGCCGCCGCCACCGCCGACCACATCCTCTTCCTCGCCGACGGCCGCATCGTCGACACCCTCGCGGCACCGACGGTCGAACGTGTCCTGACGCGGATACGGGAGCTCGAGGGATGAGTGGTCCGCGACACCGGGGCTCCCGTCGCACGCGGCGCTCGGCGATCCGGGGCCGACCGACGGAGGTCGTGCGATGTGGACGCTGACCTGGAAGGGGGTCCTGGCCAACAAGGGCCGCTTCCTGCTCACCACCCTCGCCGTGGTGTTGGGGACCGGCTTCGTCGCCGGCGCCCTGACCTTCGGTGACACCCTGGAGGACGGCTTCGAGGAGCTGTTCGGTTCCTTCGCCGGCTCCTCCGACGTGATCGTTCGCCCCGCCGACGCGGGAGGGGCACCTGGCGCGGCCGCGGCGGAGCCCGGCCCGTCGGCCGACGAGGAGAGCGGTCTTGACACCGAGGTCGTGGACCGCATCGCCGCCGTCGAAGACGTGCGGCTCGTCGAGGGCGAGTACGAGGGCGTCGCCGTGCTCATCGGCGATGACGGCGAGCCGATCGGGCAGTTCGGGCCGCCGACGATCGGCTACAGCGCGTTCGACAACACCGAGCTCGACCCGGCGCAGCTGCGTGACGGTCGATGGCCCGACACCGCCGGCGAGGTTGCGATCGACGCGGGAACGGCCAGCGGTCAGGAGTGGTCGCTCGGTCAGGAGGTCGAGGTCGTCTTCGACGGCCCCGTCGAGACCGTCGAGATCGTCGGGATCTTCGGCCTGGGCGAGCTCGACAACCTCGCCGGTGCCTCCGTGGTCGCCATGGAGAAGGAGGTGGCCGCCGATCGGCTCGTCGCGGGCGAGGGCTTCACCAGCGTCTACGTCTCCGGTGAGGCCGGGACCACACCGGAGACGCTGGCCGACCGGGTCGCCACCGACCTGGGCGAGGACGTCGAGGTGGTCACCTCCGCGGAGTTCGCCGAGGAGCAGCAGGCGGCGATCGCGCCGTTCATCGACATCTTCTCCAACATCCTGCTGGTGTTCGCCGTCATCGCGCTGCTCGTGGGCAGCTTCCTCATCTTCAACACCTTCACCATCGTGCTGGCCGGACGCATGAAGGAGCTGGCGCTGCTGCGCGCCGTCGGCGCCGGGCGGCGCCAGCTCTTCCGGGCGGTGCTGGGCGAGGCCGCGCTGGTCGGCCTG
>SKTG01000066.1 GCA_007118045.1 Nitriliruptoraceae bacterium | reverse complement strand
GGAGGGGGTGGCTCATGGCGACGACTGACACCCCACGTCCGGCGAGCGCACCGGCCGCGGAGCGGGCGGCGACCGCGCCGATGCGGCCCCCGCGACGGCCCGCGGGCTGGCGGACGGTGGCGCGGAAGGACCTCGCCGACCACCTGCGATCCGCCCGGTTCGCCCTGCTGGTGCTCCTGCTGTCCCTGGCTGCCGTGGCTGCGGTCGTCGCCGCGGCCGGTCAGCTGCGCGGCGTGGCCCCCGAGGTGGCGGGGCTTGCATCGGTGTTCCTGCGGCTGTTCACGATCACGTTCGCGGACACCCCGTTCTCGTTCGTCAGCTTCGTCGCGATCATCGGTCCGCTGCTCGGCATCGCGTTCGGCTTCGATGCCATCAACAGCGAGCGTTCGCAGCGCACCCTGCCGCGGCTGGTGTCCCAACCCATCCACCGCGACGACATCGTCAACGGCAAGTTCGTCGCCGGCCTCGCCGCGATCGCGGTGGTGCTCACGGCGCTCACCGCCGTCGTCGCCGGCATCGGCATCCTGGGGCTCGGTGTGGTCCCGACCGTCGCTGACGCCGGCCGCATGCTGGCCTGGCTGGTGGTGTCGATCCTCTACGTGAGCGTGTGGTTGGCGCTCTCGATCCTGTTGTCGGTGCGGGTGCGGCGTGCAGCGACCTCGGCGATGGCGGCTCTGGCGGTCTGGCTCGTGCTGACGCTCTTCGGCGGCCTCATCGCGGGGCTGCTCGCCGACGCCGTCGCCCCCGCGACCCCGGAGGCGTCGGCGGACGACGTGATGCGCAACGTGCAGGTCGAGCGGTCCCTTGCCCGGGTGTCCCCGGGCTACCTGTACGAGGAGGCGATCGGGCCCCTGCTCGCTCCCGAGCAGCGCACCCTGGCCGCCGCGATCTCACCGTTGCAGGCTCATCGCGCGGTACCGGGTGAGCTGCCGGTGTCGCAGTCGCTGCTGCTGGTCTGGCCGCACGTCGTGGGCCTGCTCGCCATGGCGGTCGTGCTGTTCGCGGCGGGGTACGTCTCGTTCCTCCGCGAGGAGGTCCGGGCCTGACGGCCGTGCGAGCCCACGCTCATGCCGAGGTGGTCACCGCCCTCGGCCGCTTCGGCCCGGATCGGGTCCGTCCGGCTCCCGCTCGTTCCACGATGTGGGCGACGATGCGGTCGGCGTCGGCACCGGCCCCCTGGATCATGTCCGAGGCCATGGCGCTGAGGAAGAACAGACCCACGAAGTACAGGCCCGGGTGGTCCTCGACGATCCCCGCCTGATGCCGCGGCTCCAGTTCACCGTGGATCGGCAGGTCGATCCAGGAGAGGGCGGGCTCGTAGCCGGTGCACCACACCACGTTCGCCACGTCGACGATCCGTCCGTCCTCGAGCACCGGGAGGCCGTCCCGCACGCCGACGACCCGAGGCAGCCGCTCGACCCCGGCGGCGGCCAGGTCCCGCGGCTTGACCCGGATCAACGGTCCTCCCTTGCCGAGGAGCTTCGGTCGCGCCCGTCGTCCGATCGGCGTGCGCACGTTCAGCACACGGCGGAACAGCACACGCAGGACGAAGCGAACCCCGATCGTGCGCCCGAACCATCCCTCGATGCGGAAGGGGATGTGGCCCGTGTCGCGGCCGGCCATCGACACCCGGTGGTGCGGCGCGAGCTCGCGTGCGATCTCGGAGGCCGAGTTCCCCGCCCCCACGAGCAGCACCCCGCCCGGCCGAAGCTGCTCCGGGTTGCGGTACTCGGCCGAGTGCAACTGCACGATCCCGGGCGCCAGCCCGTCGGCGAAGTCCGGTCGCACCGGTCGTTGGTAGGACCCGAGCGCGACCACCACGTTCGCGGCCTCGATGCGGCCGTCATCGACGGTGGCCTCGTAGTGATCGCCGACGCGGCCGAGCCGCTGCACCCGGGTTCCCGTGCGAACGGGAAGCTCGAAGTGCTGGGCGTACGCCTCGAGGTAGTCGGCCATCTCGTCCTTGGTCGGGAAACGGTCGGGGTCGCCCGGGAACGGCAGGCCGTCGAGCCCGTCGTAGCGGGCCGGCGTGAACAGTCGCAACGAGTCCCACCGCGCTCGCCACGCGTCCCCGATGCGTTCGTTCGCGTCGACGACGAGGAACGGCCGTCCCCGGCGCGCGAGGTGGTAGCCGACGGACAGACCCGCCTGACCGCCACCGATCACGAGCGTCTCGATCCGTTCGTGCACACCGTCCATCGTCGCTCCTTCCGGCCGTCGATCGCTGGAACGACGCTACGAGCACGGGTGTGCGGCTGGCTTCGACCGAACCAACCATCCTGCGCTCCGGCCGACGTGGTGATCCTTGACCACGGGGGGCTCGCCGAGGTCCTTCCGCCGCGGCACGGTCTCGACGCAGCTCGTCAGAGGAGCTCGTGTTCGAAGGCGTAGGTGGCCGCCGCCGTCCGCGACCCGACGCCGAGCTTGGCGAAGATGTTCTGGAGGTGGCGGGCGACGGTGTGCTCGCTGATGACGAGCTCCCGGGCGATGGCGCGGTTGCTGTCGCCTCTGGCGACCAGGCGCAGCACCTGCAGCTCCCGCTCGGTCAGCCCGCCCTCCGCGGGCCGGGCCTCGGACGCCAGCCTCCGCAGGTCGCGCAGATCCGGCTCGGCGCCGAGCTGCCCGAAGGTCTCCCGAGCCGCCTCGAACTCCAGCAGCGCGCCGTCGGCGTCCCCCAGCGCCCGACACGCCAGTCCCACCAGCACGCGGGATCGGGCGAGCTCGTACGGGACGTCCAGCTCCCGCCAGACGGTGGTGGCCCGACGCGACCGGACGAGGGCCTTGCGCGCTGCTCCCTCGGCGAGCGCCAGCGCTCCCGTCACGTGCGCGCACAGGCCGTCCGTCATCGGGGTGTCGAGTCGCTCGCCGGCGGCGGCGAGCTCCTCGGCGGCGACCCGGGCGTTGCCGAGCTCGTCCGCAGCTATCTCGATCTCCACCGCCGCGGCGAGGAGGCGGGTGCGTGCCACTGGAGGGGCGGTCTCGTCCAGGGTGCGACGGATCGCAGCAGCCGCTGCCGGCACCCGTCCTTGCGCGAGCCGCAGCAGGGCGAACCCGGGTTGGGGCTGGTGTCCCAGGCGACTGGCTGCACGGTAGCTCCGCTCCGCCCGCGCGAACTCGCCACGGACCCGGTGCAGTTCCGCCATCCGGTAGTAGGCACTGCCCACCGCTGCGTCGTCGGAGGCGGCCCGGAACCGTTCGCAGGCCCGACGCGCTTCCGCGAGCGCGCCGTCCCATTCGCCGTGGAGCTGGAGGATCTCCGCGCGGTGCACCAGGCACTGTCCGCGGTAGGGCACCAGGTCCGGTTGGGACGCGCACCAGTCGCTGAGAGCGGCGGTCCACTCGCGCGCACGACGCAGGTCCAGGATCGCGTGACACACCTCGATGACCGCGCAGTAGACGAGGCCGGCCAGCACCGGAGGGACCTCGCGCGACCCGATCCAGGCCATGGCCTCGTCGAGCGAGACCATGCCAGCGGCCACCTGGCCCGATCGGACCAGGGATTCGCCGAGCCCGAGCCGGCTGAGTGCGACCAGCTCGACGTCCTGCGACCTGTCCGCGACGGCCGCGACCTCCTCGAAGAGCTCCCGAGCACGCTCGGGCCGACCCTCCAGCTCTTGGAGAGCGCTCGGGATCGTCAGGTAGGCGCGGGCGAGGCCCGTCGGATCGTCCCCGATGAGCCGGCTCGCGCGTGCGAAGCAGCCGCTGGCCCGGGCGGGTTCCCCGCGTTGGAACAGCCCCATCCCGAGCCAGAACACGCAGCGGACCGCCGCGCCGACCTCCCCCTCCTCCAGGAAGGCCAGGTGGGCACGCTCGAGGGCGTCGTCACGCCGCGCGTCGTGGCCGGTGAGGTAGGCGACGCCGGCGAACCGCTCCAGGTCACGCGCATCCGAGAGTCCCGCGTCGTCGGCCGCTCCGAGCAGCTCGAACGCCTCGGCCCACGCCTGCCGTTCGAACGCTGCGCGCCCCCGGGCCAGCGCATCCGCCGGGTCCATGGCCGGGCTCCCTCGACCGTCCAGCACACGGTCCTCCCGAGGCTACAGCGACCCGCGGCCCCGCAGCGACCCCCCGACGACGTTACACCCGTGGTCGGTGGGGACGTTCCGCGCCGGCGCCGGCGCGTCGACTTGCCCAGGTGCCGGTCGTGCGGGTAGGAACCGCCATCCCGTTTGCCCGTGCGAGAGCCAGGACCGAGATGCTCGACGAGAAGATCGAACCGTTCTACGACGAGGTGGTCCGGCGCAACCCGGGCGAGGTGGAGTACCACCAGGCCGTCCGCGAGGTCGTCGACTCCCTGGGGCCGGTCCTCGCCAAGCACCCCCGCTTCGCGGAGCGCAAGATCATCGAACGGATCTGCGAACCGGAACGACAGATCATCTTCCGGGTGCCGTGGATCGACGACGACGGCGAGGTCCACATCAACCGCGGGTACCGCGTCGAGGTGAACAGCGCCCTCGGACCCTACAAGGGTGGTCTGCGCTTCCACCCGTCCGTCAACCTCGGGATCGTGAAGTTCCTCGGGTTCGAGCAGGTGTTCAAGAACGCGCTGACCGGGATGCCGATCGGTGGCGGCAAGGGCGGGTCGGACTTCGACCCCAAGGGCCGGTCCGACGACGAGGTCATGCGCTTCTGTCAGAGCTTCATGACCGAGCTGTACCGCCACATCGGCGAGTACACCGATGTCCCCGCGGGTGACGTGGGGGTGGGCGGACGCGAGATCGGCTACCTGTTCGGCCAGTACAAGCGCATCACCAACCGCTACGAGTCCGGGGCGCTCACGGGCAAGGGGCTCGAGTGGGGTGGCGCGCTCGTACGCACCGAGGCCACCGGCTACGGCACCGCCCTGTTCGCCCGCGAGATGCTCGCCGCCCGCGAGACCGACCTCGAGGGTCGGACCTGCGTCGTGTCGGGCTCCGGGAACGTGGCCATCTACGCGATCGAGAAGCTGCAGCAGCTCGGCGCCGAGGTCGTGGCCTGTTCGGACTCCAACGGGGTCGTCCACGACCCGGACGGGGTGGACGTGGCGCTGCTCAAGCGGATCAAGGAGGTCGAGCGGGCGCGGCTCGACCGCTACGTGGAGCACCGTCCGGCCGCGACCCACCGCCGCGGCGGGAGCATCTGGGAGGTGCCTTGCCACATCGCGTTGCCGTGTGCCACCCAGAACGAGCTGACCGGGCACGACGCGAAGACGCTGGTCGACAACGGCTGCATCGCGGTCGCCGAGGGCGCGAACATGCCCACAACGCCGGAAGGCATCCGCGTCTTCCACGATGCCGGCGTCGCCTTCGGCCCCGGCAAGGCCGCGAACGCCGGCGGCGTCGCCACCTCCGCCCTGGAGATGCAGCAGAACGCCAGTCGGGACCGCTGGACCTTCGAGCACACCGAGGGCCGTCTCGACGAGATCATGACCGGCATCCACGGGCTGTGCTTCGAGACCGCGGAGGAGTTCGGCTCACCAGGGAACTACGTCGTCGGCGCCAACATCGCCGCCTTCGAGCGGGTGGCTCACGCGATGGTCGCCTTCGGGCTCATCTGACGTTCACACCGCCACCGGTCGGCGGCACGGCGGCCCCGATCGCGCCCGGTCGCGCGCCGCGGACGGCGATGCCGCGGCCATCCTCGCCGCGGCATCGCCCGGGGACGTCCCGTCGGTCAGGCGGCCGGGTCGAGGATCACCTTGCTGTAGCCGTCCTCGCGGTTGTCGAACCGCCGGTAGGCGTCGGGTGCCTCGTCGAGCGGGACCCGCTTGGAGACCACGAAGCTCGGCTTCGCGCGCCCGGCCACGATCAGGTCGCGCAGCTTGCGGTTGTAGGCCTTGGCGTCGGCCTGTCCGCTGCCCATCGACAACCCCTTCTCGAAGTAGGTGCCGACGTCGAAGAGCAACCGACCCTCGGCGGCGTCCTCGTTCGGTGCCCCCGGATCGGCGGGCAGGTAGAGACCGACCACGCCGAGGCGACCGGTGGGCCGCACGCTGTGGACCAGGTTGTTGAGCACCAGGGCTGGCACCTCGCCCGAGCCGTCGCCGGCCTCGGCCTGGTAGCCGACGGCGTCGATGCCCTTGTCGGCTCCGTCCCCGCTCTCGCTGTGCTCCTTGATGTACTCGATCGGGTCGACCTCGGAGAAGTTCACCGGGATCGCGCCGGCGTGCTCCTCGGCCAGCGCCAGCCGCTCATCGACCTTGTCGACGACGAAGATCTGGGCCGCGCCGCGCAGGTGCGCCGAGTAGGCCGCCATCAGACCCACCGGACCACCGCCGTAGATCGCGACGCTCTCGCCAGGGCGCACGTCGGCCATCTCGGTGGCGTGGTAGCCGGTCGGGAAGACGTCGGCGAGCAGGATGAAGTCCATCTCGTGCTCGTCGCCCTCGGGCAGCCGCAGGCAGTTGAAGTCGGCGAACGGGACCCGCAGGCGTTCGGCCTGCCCGCCCTGGTAGGGACCCATCGACACGTAGCCGTAGGCGCCGCCGGCGAACCCCTCGTTGACCGTGAGGCAGAACGCGGTCTTGTTGGCCTCGCAGTTGCGGCAGAAGCCGCAGGCGACGTTGAAGGGCAGCACCACGCGGTCGCCGACCTGCAGGGACGCGACGCCGTCGCCGACCTCCTCGATGACACCCATGTTCTCGTGACCGAAGACGATGCCGGGCTCCGCTTCGGTTCGTCCCTCGTACATGTGCAGGTCCGAACCGCAGATCGCGGTGGAGGTGACGCGGATGACCACGTCGGTCGGGTCCTCGATCCGGGCGTCCTCGACCTCTTCCACGGCGACCTCGTACTCGCCCTTGTAGACCACTGCTCGCATGCGCTGCTCCTCTGCTTCGGTTCGCGTGTCGTCGTCGAGCCGCGGGCGGCTCGGCGCGTGTGGCCCGAAGGGAGCAGATGCCCTCGCCGTCCGCTACTCCCCCTGCCGTCGACGGCGGGGGTCCTGACGCAGTCCGACCCGGTCGGGACGGTGGCCGTTCGGACCGGCCGGCTACGGGGGCCGGCCCGTGCCTCGGCTGTCGGACCACCCGGCGGCCTGGCCGTGCCCGTCGCCAGCGGGGGCCGCCGCGCGGCGCCGAGGCGGGGCGCGAACCTTGGGCGCCGACCCCTCCGCACGATCGGCCTTCTCCCGGTAGAGGGCCCGGTCCGCCTCGGCGACGAACGCCTCCAGGTCCTGCCCCTGACGCCAGCTCGACACGCCCGTCGAACACGCCGTCCCGGCGGGCATCACCTCGCAGAGCCGGCGGGCGATGCGGTCGGCCTCCTCGGCGTCCGCGCCTGGCAGGAGCGCCACGAACTCGTCGCCGCCCGTTCTCGCGAGCAGATCACGGTCCCGCAGTTCGGGCCGCCAGGCACGCCCGACCGCGATCAGGGCCGCGTCCCCGGCGGCGTGCCCCCGGGTGTCGTTGAGGTGCTTGAAACCGTCGAGGTCGAGCGCGACGAGGCTCAACGGCTCCCCGGTGCGTTGCACGGTATCCCGGGCGTGCGCGAGGGCGGCGGTGAACGTGGCGCGGTTGGCCAGGCCCGTCAGCGGGTCGGTGGCGGCCTGGCGTCGTCGGTCCTCGACGAGCCAGGTCGTCACGGCCCACAACGTGCCGCACACCAGCACGAAGTTGGCCACCAGCACGGCGACCGGAAGCCTGGGAGCGACCACACCGGCGGCGGCCACAGCCGTGACACCGCCCCACAGCATGACCGCCGCGCCGTGGTGTCGGTGCAACACCAGCGCGACGTGGATGGCCACGAACGTGTAGAGCGAAGCGCCCATGGCGGAGGCCCAGCCGCCCGCCCCCGCGACGATGCCGAGCGCGATCAGGGAGGGCCCGAGCACGCTGGTGATCAGGGTGGCGGAGTAGCCGAACCGACGGCGGGCCAGGACGGCTCCGAGAGCGACCACGATCGCGCTGCTGCCGATCGCCCACAACCAGCCGCGGTGCGCGTCGGGGGCGGACGCCGCCACCATGGTCACCAGGCCACCGACGAGGTAGAACGCGGCGGCGAGCACACCCCGTTCCTCGCAGCTGGCCATCATCGCGCCCTCGCGCACGGTCGACCGCCGCGACGAGTTCGCGCACCGCACCATCCGAACCTCCCTGTCGGCGGTATCGGCCCGAGCATCCCGTGACTGAAGGGTCTGCAGACGACAGACGCTCGCGGATCAGGGGACGGAAGCAACCGCCGGCGGGGCCGCTCCGCCAGGCCCCGACACGAACCGCTCGACGTCACCCCCGAGCGGTGGTTCCTCGTTCAAGAGCGCGAGGAGCTGCTCGCCGGCGACCACGTCGAGACCGTGCTCCTCGAGCCGGGCACCGAGTTCCTCGACGGTCACGCTCGTCTCCAGCCGGCTGAGCAGGCTCGGTTCGTCCCGCACGGCCAGGGCGATGGCGGGCCACCGTTGGCGCAGGGTCACCCACTTCTCCAGCTGGCGGAGCACGAGCTCGGAGGACGGATCCGAGCTGACCAGCAGGCCGCGACCGAGCGCGACGGCGATCTCCAGGTGCAGGTGGCACCACGCGCGCTTCGCGGCTCGGGGGCTCCTCGGCAGGTACGCGAGCAGCAGGGAGTCCCCCACCGCACGGGTGAGCATCTGCGCCGTGTGCAGGCGCGTGACCCGCTGCGACACCAGCTGCGGTGTGGCGTGATCGGCCTCCGCGACGACCTCCCGCTTCAACCGGTCGGGACTGAGCTCGGCTCGTGCAACGATCCCGTCGTCGACCTGCCGGGTGGTCGCACGGCGTCGTCGCCGAGAGACGAGCTCGGTGACGCTCCCGGTGAGCCAGGTGGTTGTGGAACCGAGGGCGACGAGGCCGACGATGCTCACCACCCAGGTGACGTCCGCGGTGTCGGCGCCCGCTGCGCTGGAGCCGGCGAGGACCGCCGCGACCCCCAGGGAGGCGTAGGCGCCGAGCCGACCGGTTCGCCGCAGCG
>SKTG01000406.1 GCA_007118045.1 Nitriliruptoraceae bacterium | reverse complement strand
GTTCGAGAGCACCAGGCAAACCCCGCCGCTCCCGCTCGGCTTGCGGGATCACGACGCGGCCCTGTGCGTCCACCTTCACGGTGACGGTCATGGTCGCCCCTTCGTCGCCACTGAGATGGCGACCTGCTTCCGTCAGCGTGGCAACAGTTCCCCAAACCCGGCTGCGGAGCCGCGTGACGGGACCTCCCAAGAGGCTTCCGTCGTGGCCCGTGAGGCCCGGGTGGGACGACCTCGTCCACGGGTGGCACGACATCGTTCATGTGAGGGTGGCGACCCCCTCAACGAGCGGCGTCCACACGCGTGCGGTCGGAGAGCTGGCCGCGCATCTCCGCCGCGTACTGGTCGGCGTTGAGGCCGACGAGCACGTGGAACGTGTCGGGACCGACGGGTAAGAGGGCGCTCGCCCCGACCGCCTGGAGCGCCGACTCCTCGATCTCCGACGGGTCCGACACCACGACACGGAGGCGGGTCTGGGCGCACGACTCCACCTTGACGACGTTGTCGCGGCCACCGAGCGCCTCGATGAAACCACGCGCCTTGTCGGGTGCCTCCGGGTCCCGCAGCCGCGGCTCCACGCCGCGTGGGGCGTACTCGACGTCCTCCGTCGTCGCGTCGGAGAGCTCGGCTTCGTCCCCGGCGGTCGCGAGGTAGTCCTCCATGTCGCCCTTGAGGTTCTCCGACCGGGTGCCGAAGATCGCCTGCATGTTGTTGCCGACCATGACCACCCCGGCGGCACCGAGCGCCTTCAGCTTCTGCTGGCTCGCCTTGTGGACGTCGACGACGCCGACCCGGAGCCGGGTGATGCAGGCGTCGAGGTCCTTGATGTTGCTGCGCCCCCCGAAGGCCAGCACCAGCTGCTGGGCGAAGCCGGCGGCGCTGTCCTCGCGTCGCTCGTCGCGGCTGACCTCCTCCACCTCCCGCCCAGGGGTCTTGAGATCGAGCTTGAGGATCAGCAGCCGGAACACGCCGTAGTAGATCAGCGCGTAGATCGGTCCGATCACGAACACCAGCCACGGTCGGGTGTGCAGCGGTAGGAACAGCACGTAGTCGATGAAGCCGTGCGAGAAGGTGTAGCCGAGTAGGCCGCCCGACAGGTACAGGATGGGGAACGCCAGGCCGGCCAGTATCGCGTGAGCGACGAAGAGCACCGGCGCGACGAAGATGAAGGCGAACTCGAGCGGCTCGGTGATGCCCGTCAGGAACGAGGTCAGTGCGGCCGACACCATGATGCTGCCGACCTTGACCCGGTTCTCGGGCTTGGCGCACTGCCAGATCGCGACCGCGGCGCCGGGCAGCCCGAACATCTTGAACAGGTAGCCGCCGCCCAACCGACCGGCCTCCGGGTCGCCCGCGAAGAAGCGCGTCAGCTCGCCGGTGACCACCTCGCCGTCGGCGGTCGTGAAGGTGCCGACCTCGAAGAAGAAGGGGGCGTTCCAGATGTGGTGGAGCCCGAACGGCAGCAGCAGCCGCTCGACGAGACCGTAGAGCCCGACGGCGAACGCCGGTTGTTCATCCGAGGCCCACAGCGAGAACTGGTCGATGACGTTCTGGATCGGCGGCCAGATGAAGCTGAGCAGGATCCCGACCCCGATCGCGCTGAACGCTGTGATGATCGGTACGGCCCGTTTGCCCGCGAAGAAGCCCAGATAGGGCGGTAACTGGATGCGGTAGAAGCGGTTGAACAGCGTCCCGGCCAGGACACCGATGATGATCCCACCGAAGACGCCGGTGTTGATCGTCTCGATCCCCATGATGGTGGCCGTCTCGAGACCGAACTCCGTGGCGACGACCCCCATCGTGCCGAGCAGCACGACGAATCCGACGGTGGCGGACAGGGCGGAGACCCCGTCGTTGCCGGTCAGCCCGAGCGCAACGCCGATCGCGAAGAGCAGCGCCAGGTTGTCGAAGATGGGGCCTCCGGAGGCCTCCATGATCTCGAACAGGATCCGCAGCGGCGCCGCGAAACTCACGGCACCCCGCTCCTCACCCATCAGCAGGGCGCCACCGATGCCCAGCAGGATCCCCGCGACCGGCAGGATCGCGACCGGCAGCATGAGGGCCTTGCCGATCTTCTGCAGGAACCCGAAGGCGTTGCCGCCCATCGCGCGGAGGCGGGACGGGGGCGCGGTGGTCTCGGACATCGCTACGCCTTTCGTGCTCGGGTCAGGCGTCGTCCTCGTCGAGCGGGACGAGAGCTCGTACGGCGGCAGCCGACTCCTGCTCCAGTGCTCGCTGGGCTAGTGACGCGCAGTCGCTGCGTGAGAGCGAACGGATCTGGGCCTTCACGCTCGGGGTCGCGGGGACGCTGACGCTGAACTCGTCGACGCCGAGCCCGAGCAGCAGTGGCACCGCCTGTGGGTCCGCCGCGATGCCACCGCAGACGCCGACCCATCGGTCGAACCGGTGACCGGCCCGAACCGTGGTGTCGATCAGCTGCAGCACCGCCGGGTTGAGGCCGTCGACCTGTGGGGCGAGCTTCGGGTGCCCCCGGTCCATGGCCAGGACGTACTGGGTCAGGTCGTTGGTGCCCACCGACAGGAAGTCGGCCTCCGCCGCGAACCGGGCGGCCATCACCGCAGCCGAAGGCACCTCGACCATGATCCCGACGGGCACGTCCTCGGCGCCGAGCGCGACCCGTTCCTCCTCGAACAGCGCGCGTGCCGACCGCCAGTCGGCCAACGTCGCGATCATCGGGAACATGACGTGGATCCGAGCCGTCCCGGGTGAGGTCGTCGCGCGCAGGATGGCGCGGATCTGCGTCCGCAGGATCTCCGGCCGGTCGAGCCCCACGCGGATGCCCCGCTCACCCAGGAAGGGGTTCTCCTCGCGGGCGATCGGCAGGTAGGGCAGCGGCTTGTCACCACCGACGTCCAGCGTGCGGATGACCAGCGGACGGTCCGGCCCCAGGGCCGTGGCGATGTCGCCGTAGACCTGCGCCTGCTCGTCCTCCCCGGGGGCGCTGACCCGGCCGAGGAACAGGAACTCGGACCGCAACAGCCCGACACCTTCGGCGCCGAGGCGGACGGCCTCGTGCGCGTCCTCGAGGCCACCGATGTTGGCGACCACCTCGGCGTGGTGGCCGTCGAGCGTGACGGCCGGCTCGAGGGCGTGCGCGAGTTCGGTCTCGCGGCGACGCGCCTGCCGTTGCTGCCGCTCGCGGATGCGGGCGACATCGTCCTCGCTGGCGTTGAGCCGCACCGTGCCCTTGGTGCCGTCGAGGATCACGCGGGTCCCGTCCGCCACGTCGAGCGCGCGCGGATCGACGCCGGCAACGGCCGGGATGTCCAGCGAGCGGGCAAGGATGGCGACGTGTGACGAGGCGCCCCCCGCCGTGGTACAGAACCCGGCCACACGGTCGCGATCCAGCTCGGCGGTGTCGGAGGGGGTCAGGTCCTCCGCGATCAGGACGGTTCCCACCTCGTAGTCGGGGGTCGTCACCTCGAACCCCGTGAGGATCTCCAGCACCCGCTGACCGACGTCGCGGACGTCGTTCGCACGCTGCTGGAGCAGCTCGCTGCGCAACGCCGCGAGCTGCTCCGCGAAGGTCATGTAGGCGCTCCGCCAGGCGAAGGCCGCGCTCTTGCCCTTGTCGATGGCGCTCTGAGCGATGTCGAGCAGGTCGGGATCGTCGAGCAGCTCCTGGTGCGCGGCGAAGATGGCCGCCTTGCCGGCGTCGGCCTCGCTCTGCAGTCGGGCCTCCAGCGCCTCGAGCTGCAGCTGCGCCCGGTCGATCGCGTCGCTGAGCTTGCGGTGCTCGAGGTGGCGGTCGCCGGCCTCCTCGTCGACCTCGATCTCCTGGGGGCGCAGCTGCCGGACGGTGCCGACCGCCAACCCGGGTGACGCGGCGACCCCGAGCAGCACGTCAGGGTCGTCCGAGTGCATGCGGGGCGCCGGCGCGGAGCGCTGATCGACCGTGTAGCTCGCTGGTGCCGCCGCCGGGCCCGTTCCCTCGTCACCGAGTCCCTCGGCGACCGCGGGCACGAGCGATGCCAGCGCCTCGTCGGCGTCGGGGCCACGTGCCAGCAGGTGCACCTTCTCACCCTGGCCGACCTCGAGCCCCATGATGGCCACGACGCTCTTGGCGTTGACCTGGCGGTCACCCCGCTGCAGCTCGACATCGCTCTCGAACCGCTTGGCGAGGTTGGCGAGCACGGCGGCGGGTCGCGCGTGGAGCCCGGTCGCGTTCGGGATCAGGATGGCCTCGGAGGTGGTGAACCGGCCGTCTCCGTCCGAGCTCGTCCCGGTGTCGCCGGTCAGCGTCACCTCGAGGACCACGTCCTCACCCGCCGTGACCATGCCCGAGCCTGCGGTCATCGACGCGACACGCTCACCGTTGGTGATCACCATCTGCGTCAGCAGGCTCTTGGCGTGGGTGGCGACGTGGTCGAGGTCGAACTCGACCAGGACGTCGCCGGCCGCCACCCGGTCCCCGGCTGCGACCCGTGGGGTGAAGCCCTCGCCCCGGAGCTCCACGGTGTCGAGCCCGATGTGGATCAGGACCTCGAGCCCGTTGGCCGCCCGGATCGTCACCGCATGAGCCGCGGCGTGGATCATCGCCACCTCGCCGTCGCACGGCGCGACGAGGGTGGACGTGACCGGGTCGATGGAGGCGCCGTCACCCACCATCTTCTGGTTGAAGACGGGGTCGGGGACCTGCTCGATCGGGACCATCTGCCCGGACAGCGGGGCGAGCAGCGTGAGGGTCGGAGCGGTCCCGGTGGCTTCGGCCGACATGGTCACACCCCGGTCGCTCGAGGGATCGTGCCCAGCTCGCCAGGCCCTGGTGTAACCGACCAGGCGGTTCGGGCCCTGTCAAGCGCTTCGAGGTCGGCCCCGGGCTGGCTGCGGAAGCTGCTGACGGCCCGGCCCGCCGTCACGGACGGCTCGACCGCTCCGGGTCAGTCCCCGAGAGCCTCCGCACGCCACTGGGCCGCTGCGAGCAGGGCGTGCGCCACGCCGTCGTCCTGCGCCTCCGGCACCACGAGGTGCGCCACCTCGTGGACCGCCGGCGGCGCCTGCCCCATGGCGATGGCCGTGCCGACCACGCACAGCATCGTCAGGTCGTTCATGCCGTCACCGACGGCCACGACCTCGTCCAGGCCACACCCGACGTGCTCGGCCGCGAAGGTGACCCCTCGGCCCTTGTCGGCCTCGAGGGCGGTCACGTTGACGAAGGTGATGCCGGGCATCAACGGTGACGTCGCCGTGTCCGTGTTGAGACCGAGCTCGGTCACCGCCGGCAGGCAACGGGCGAGCTCGTCACCGTCGAAGGGCACCACCGAGGCCTTGATCACCTCCGTCGCACCGAGGTCCAGGTCGGCGATCATCCCCGCCGGCTCCCCGGTGACGTGCTCCCAGTGCGGCAGCATGGCGTCCCGGTGCTCGCTGACCCAGAACCCCTCACCCACGAAGAACTCCGCGTACAGACGCTCCCGTCGGCAGAGCTCGGCGAGCCGAACGGCTGCCACGGGATCGATCGGCCAGGTGCGCAGCGGACGACCCTGGAAGCGCACCTGAGCGCCGTTGTGCACGATGTGGGGTCCGGAGGGCCCGAGCTGACCGTGCAGGTCGCTCAACCCGACAGGCAACCGACCAGTGGCGAACCCGACGCGCAGCCCCGCGGCGTGGGCGACGGTCACGGCGTCGGCAACGACCGGGGTCGCGGTCGTGCCGCTGGCGATCAGCGTGCCGTCCACGTCGGCCACGACGTAGCGCGGCACCGACGGTGCCCAGCTCGCGTAGCGGCCACCGGGGCGGGTGCCCGCCGGGGCTGACAGCTCCATCGTCGCTCCTCCTGCCGGTGGCGCCCCGCGGACGCTCCACGGGAACCAGGCTCGCAGAGGCTGGGGCGACCCGCCAGCGGACCCGCCCGCGTCGGCGCGACCGCACCTCTAACCTGCCGACCTCGCGATCCCCGGGAGACCGTGACGCTTCGCCTGCTCACGTACCTGGCTCCGAGCCTGCCGGCGACGCTGTTCGAGGCGTTGGCCGCCCACCTGGGCACGGAGCTCGCCGAGGACGTGGAGCTGCGATTCGACCCGACGCGCTCCGGCCCCCGGCCGGGGGAGTCCGAACCGTTCACCTCCGGTGAGGTGGACCTGGCGTTCGTGTGCGCGACCTCCTACGTCTGGTTGACCTCGGGCGCGACCCGCGCCGTCGAGCTCGTCGGCGCGGCGTGGGTACCCACGGACCCCCGCGCCGCCGGCGAGGCCCGGTACTTCGGTGACGTGCTGACCACGTTCGACGGGCCGGAGACGCTCGCGAACCTGGCCGGCCGGCGGGTCGCCTACAACGACGAGGTGAGCCTGAGCGGGTACCACTCGCTGCGTCTCGCCCTCGCGGCCGCCGGGATCGCGGTGGCCGACGTCGCACTGGTGCGCTCCGGATCACACCTGCGTTCGCTGGAGCTGCTGCTCGGCGGTGAGGTCGATGCGGCCGCCATCGACTCCAACGTCTGGCGGCGACGTCTCCGTACCGACCCGGCGGTGGGGGCGGGGCGCCTTCGCCCGATCGCCGCCCTCGGACCCCATCCGGTCCAGCCGCTGGTCGCGCGTGCCGGTCTCCCACCCGAGCTGACACGCGCGGTTCGGACGGCGTGCCTGCTCGCGCACGACTCCGCGGCCGGGCCGGCGCTGCGCGACGCGGAGCTCGCCCGCTTCGTGAAGGTCGACGATGCGCACTACGCATCGTTGCGTGCCAAGCTGGCCGAGCTCGGTTGCGACGGTGCCGTGACCGCCTGACCGCCGCGGTGACGCGGCCTCAGGCGCTCTCGAGCGTTGCCGTGACCAGCTGCTGTGCCTCCTCGAGGATCGTCTCGAGGTGTCCTTCGTCGCGCAGGCTCTCCGCGTAGATCTTGTAGACGTCCTCGGTGCCGGACGGGCGGGCGGCGAACCAACCGTTCTCCGTGAGCACCTTGAGCCCGCCGATCGAGGCGTCGTTCCCGGGGGCGCGCGTGAGCACCTGGGTGATCGGCTCTCCCGCCAGCGACTCGGCGACCACGTCGGACGGGGAGAGCTGGGCCAGCCGGGCCTTCTCCGCCGGGGCTGCCGGTGCGTCCACACGTCGGTAGGCGGGCCGCCCGAAGCGGCTCGCGAGCTGCTCGAAACGGGCGCCGGGGTCGTCACCGGTGCGCGCGGTCATCTCCGCCGCGAGCAGGCACAGGATGATGCCGTCCTTGTCGGTCGTCCACGTCGACCCGTCGCGCCGTAGGAAGGACGCGCCGGCGCTCTCCTCGCCGCCGAAGCCGATGGAGCCGTCGAGCAGACCGTCGACGAACCACTTGAAGCCGACAGGAACCTCGACCAACCGTCGACCGAGGTCGGCGACGACGCGGTCGATCAGGCTGCTGCTGACCAGCGTCTTGCCCACACCCACGTCCGCCGACCAGCCCCGGTCCGCGAACAGGTAGGCGATCGCGACGGCGAGGTAGTGGTTGGGATCGAGCAGCCCGGCCGAACGGGTGACGATGCCGTGGCGGTCACCGTCGGGGTCGTTGCCGAAGGCCACGTCGAAACGGTCCTTCAGCGCCACGAGGTTCGCCATGGCGTGCGGCGACGAACAGTCCATGCGGATGCGACCGTCACGGTCGGGGGGCATGAAGGCGAACGTCGGGTCGACCTGGTCGTTGACCACCTCGAGGTCGATGCCGAAACGATCGGCGATGGCGCCCCAGTACGCGACCGTGGCACCCCCGAGGGGATCGGCGCCCAGGGTGAGGCCCGAGCGGCGGATCACCTCGAGGTCCACGACCGCCGGCAGGTCGTCGAGGTAGCGGCCGCGGAAGTCGTAGCGGTGCACCGCCCGTGCAGCGCGCTCCCACGGGATGCGCGCGACCTGACCGAGCGAGTCCAGCAGCTCGTTCGCCGTCTCCTGGATCCCGCTCGTGATGGTCGAGTCCGCTGGACCGCCGTTGGGCGGGTTGTACTTGAACCCCCCGTCCTCGGGCGGGTTGTGGGACGGTGTCACCACGATGCCGTCGGCCAGCTCGCCCGGTCGGTCCCGATTGTGGGCCAGGATCGCGTGTGAGACGACCGGCGTGGGCGTGTAGCCGTCGGCGCCGTCGATGCGGACGTCCACGTCGTGGGCGGCGAGCACCTCGATGGCGCTGCGGAAGGCGGGTTCGGACAACGCGTGCGGGTCGCGGCCGAGGAACAGCGGCCCCGTGATGCCCTCCGCGGCACGGTGCCGGCAGATCGCCTCGGTCGTGGCGTGGATGTGTGCCTCGTTGAAGGCCGTGCGTCGCGACGAGCCGCGGTGACCCGACGTGCCGAACGCCACGCGCTGCTCGGCCACGGACGGGTCCGGGACGTCGTCGTAGTAGCTGCCGAGGAGGGCATCGACGTCGAGCTCGTTCGGATCCGATGGGGTCACGCCTGCCACGGTTGGCCTCCTGGTGGCTCACGGAGCTGTGGGTGCTGGTGGCTCGGATCGCTGGCTGCGCGACCGACGCCGGCTCGGTGGTGGGGACGTCGCGCCTGGTGCCCGTGCCGGGTGGCTGTGCCGGGGTCGTGCCGGGTGGTCGCGGTTCGGCCGACCCGTATGTCGGGCCGCCCCGCCGAGGCGCCGCCCGGAGGCTTTGCGCCGCTTCACCGTAGGCACGCGTCGACTCGACGGTCAACGCTGCCCCTGCGGCCGACGGCCGGCCCGTTCGCGGGGGCTCCCCCACGTTGCTACCGTCGGAGGTCCGAGGTCGCGATGCGAGCTCGGTGCGACGAGGTGACGGGCGTCCGCCGGTGACGTTCCCCGGTGAACCGGGTCAGGGCCGAGAGGCAGCAGCCCTAAGCCGTTCTCGAACGGGTGCCGATCACGGGCGTCCGTCGCCCCGCCGCATCGGGCCGCCGCGGCCTCGTCGCCGTTGCCCGGGCGTCGGTCGCCGTCCCGTCGCGGTGGCCTCGTCGCCCTTGCGCCGCGGGCCGCGGG
>SKTG01000069.1 GCA_007118045.1 Nitriliruptoraceae bacterium | reverse complement strand
GCTCGCTGACGTCCGGCGTACGTTGGAGACCGAGCCGGAGCGGTTGGTGTCGGACCCGGTCGCCCTGGTCCACGCCATCACCAGCCGGCTCGTGGAGCACCACGTGGCCGTGCTCGAGCAGTTCGAGGACGAGGTCGAGAAGCTCGAGGCGCAGGTCTTCTCGGGCACCCGCGGGAGTCACGCCCAGGGGATCTACCGCCTCAAGAGCGAGGTGCAGGCGTTCCGGCTCGCGGCCGGGCCGCTGCCCGAGGAGCTCGACGCGCTGTCGACCGCTGAGGACCTGCCGGCCGGCTTCCATCCGTTGAGGGAGCGGTTCAGTGACGTCCGCATGAGTGCCATGCGCTCGTCCGAGCACGTCATCCACCTCGACGGGCTGCTCAACAGCATCCTGGACGCCCACCTGGCGCAGATCGCGATCCAGCAGAACGACGACATGCGTCGCATCTCCGCATGGGTCGCGATCGTGGCCGCGCCGACAGCGATGGCCAGCATCTACGGGATGAACTTCCGTCACATGCCGGAGCTCGAGTGGAGGTACGGCTACGTCCTCGCGCTGATCGTCATGGCTGCGGTCTGCCTGCTCCTGTACCGGCTCTTCAAGCGCAGTGGGTGGCTGTGACCCTCACGACGGCTGCGGGGCCCGTCAGGGACCGAAGAGGGTGAGCTGGAGGTCCGCCGCGCCCTCGAGGCGGGCGTTGCGGGATCCCCAGGGCGTGCGGGTGGGCGGGGCCACGAGCTCGGCGCCGGCATCCGTCATGGCGGTCGTCGCGGCGTCGACGTCCTCCACGCGCAGTGCGACACGGACATGGCCGGCGACACCCGGCCGGCCGACCTCGAGCTGGTCGACCCAGTCGGCGTGGGCTCGGTCCGCGATCTCGAGCGTCGCCCGCCCGGCGTCGAGGATCGTGACCCGGCCGCCGGTGTCGACGGCGCCGTGTTCACGGAGGCCGAGCACGTCGCGGTAGTGGTGCAGGGCGGTGTCGAAGTCGTCAGCGATCACCACGAGGCGCAGCTCGGTGACCGTCGCAGCGGTCATCTGGTGCCCCGATCTCGTGAGATGAGCGCCCACCCCTCACGGTGGCGCGACGGGCCGGTGAGGGCCGGACGCCACCGTGCTCGCGCCCGCCGTGGGTCTCGGGGGGCGGGACTGCCGACCGGCCAGCCATGCGTGCGAAGGGTCGTCTGGTGGTGCATCGTGCTGCCTCTCGTCCGGTCCTGGAACCTGCAAGGTCTGTCGATATCGACAATAACTGTGTCGATGTCGACATACAAGGACGACCCTCGGCTTCGCGCGCTGTTCGCTCGATCACGACAGTGTCGCTCTCGACTAAACTGGGCCGCATGGGTGATCACGTGGACGCCGTCGTCGCGGAGTGGCACGAACGCCATACCGACCTCGACCTGACCGGTATGGCCATCTTCGCGCGGATCGCCCGGCTGGCCCGCTTCGCCGATCTGCGCCGAGCGGCAACGCTGGCCGCTCACGGTCTGCAGGTCGGCGACCTCGACGTCCTCGCTCCGCTCTATCGCCATCCCGGGGGGCTCCGTCCGCTGGAGCTGCGGGCGAGCATGCTGATCGGCTCGGGCACGCTCACGGCCCGGTTGGACCGGTTGGAGGCGGCGGGCTTGATCGAACGGAGCCCGGACCCGAAGGACCGGCGCGGTCGGGTGCTCCATCTGACCGCGGCGGGAGAACGGGTGGTGCCCCGCGCCGTCACCGAGCTCCTGGCCATCGAGAACGGGATGCTCGCCTCGCTGCCGGCCAGCGTCCGCACGCGCCTGAGCCGCGATCTCGGCCGCCTCGCGGCGGAGCTGGAGGACGGGTCGGGCGAGTGAACTACCCCGGAGGGCTCGGGAACGGACGGGGACCCGGGACCTGATCCGCTGTCCCGGCCTACGCTCGTCGCGTACGGCAGGGAGGACCGGGATGGCCGCCGACGCCATCGATCGGCCCCGCGAGGCGGCCGGGCGCCGCGCCTGGCCGGAGGTCGCCTGGCGCACCTCGACGAGACCATGTGCGACGTCATGGCGGGCGGGCTCGACGATCTGACCACGGGTGGGCTCTACTGCCTGGCGGTGCCGTTGTGCCTGCGGCTCTCGGAAGAGAACCTCTACACCCGGCTGGGGGTGTCCTCGCGCACGGCGGCCACGAGCTTCGCCCCACGAGCACGGCCTGGTGTGAGCCTGAACTTCCTGGTGTGGGCCCGTCGGGTGTTCGCCCATGGGCGGCGGTCTCGGCCACCTCGCCCGCCCGTACGGGTTGAGCTGCGACAACCTCGTCTCGGCGGACGTCGTGACCCCGGACGGTGAGCTACCTCGACCTGCTCGCGATGCACCCGAGGAACTCAACGTCGTCCTCGGTCTCGTGCTCGCGCCTCCGCTGCCCTTCGTCCCCGAAGCGTGGCACGGCCGACCGGTCTGCTCGCTCGTGACGTGCGTCTTCCCGATCGGCGGTGCGTGCCACCGGGTGGGCCCGCACGACACGGCGTTGGGTTGGCGCGACGCCGACCTGGCGGTGGGCATCGGTGCGAGCTGGCGCGACCCGGCCGCGGACGCCGAGAACATCGCCTGGACCCGCGCGTACCACGCGGCCCTGTGCCCCTCCGCGTTGCCGGGTGGCTACGTGAACTTCGGCGCCGACGACGACGCCGCGCAGGTCCGGGCGAACTACCAGCACAACCACGACGCGTTGGTCGAGGTCAAGCGTCGTTACGACCCCGGCAACCTGCTGCGCCTCAACCAGAACATCCCACCGGACGCGGGGGAGCGTCCCCGCACAGGCCGTACGGAGTTCGCCGCGTCAGCGGCTCGCTGACGGGCCGACCGTCGTGTCGTGCACCCGGTCATGTCCCCGCGTCCGGCACCGGGCGCGCATCGGTCAGGGGCGGATGCGTCGCGGGTGGACGCAGGCCGTGCGGCAGCTCGTACATCCCCGAGTACCCGGCCGGCCGGCTCGGTGCCCACCCGTGCAGCAGCTCGGGGTCGAGGCGGAGGACCTCGACCTCCACCGGGTTGCCCGACGGTGTACGGCCGGCCTCGGGTCCCCAGAGCGGTACGGCGAGATCACCACCGGGACATGCGGACGCGGCCATCAGCAGGTCGGTCTCGGCGAGCAGCTCGACGTGATCACCGGGTCGACCGGGTGAGGTCTTCATGAAGTAGCGCTTGTCGTCCGTCATGAGGCCGGTGACCTGGAACAGGTTGATCACGTCGTGGACGTCCCGCTCGGTGAGGCCGTACGGCAGCACGGCACGGGTGAGGTTCGAGTGGCAGGTGAAGTCGTAGGCGGTGCCGGCCAGCAGCTGGTTGACGTAGGGGTCGCACCGCGTGCCGAGCAGGTCGTGACATCCCGCCCCGTCGTGGTCGTAGCCGTAGTCGATCGAGTCCGCGACGAACGTCGCCAGGGGCCGCAGGTGGGGCAGGCAGGACCACAGTCGGTGCCCGGTCGTGAGGTGGCTGCCGTAGAACTGGCGGGTGCGCGATGCCCAGAACCGTTCGCGCGGGTCGTGGAGGTTCCACACGTTGAGGTCGACCACCTGCGGGCCCTCCGGGAGCGAGATGCGACACAGGTGCCCGGCCGGGACCCGCCAGGCCCGCCCGTCGCGCTCCGGGATCGTCAGTCGCTCGAGGCTGGAACGGGCATCGGTGCGCTCGGCGATCGCGCCGTACACGGCCCGGTCCGGCTCCAACGGGCCACCCTCGCGCGCGACGTACGTCGGCTGCGGTGCGGGACGGTCGACATGGCGGTGTCGCATCGTGGCTCCTGTGGTCTCTGGCTCGAGGTCCAGCGTCCGGTGCACGGGGTCCGGTACGTCCCCGGCGCGCGGACCGCGTCGCGTCGGGGTCGCGTCCGACCCGGCAGGTCCTCGGTCCGGTCAGCGCTGCTGGTCGGACCACGTGCGCGACCGGTTCGCTCACCGCTTCGCGTGCGACGCGGCCGGGCGTCGGGGTCGCATCATGCCCGGGATCGCCCGCTCGAGCTCGACCGTGTTGGACCTCTGTCCGATCCTCACCGGCTCCCGACCGGCGTCTGGCTGGCAGCCGTCGCCGGCGTGCTCGGCGGCCACGAGGCGTCGCGGTGCTGGGACCCCTGGACGGAGGACACCCAGCTCTCTAGCCTGACCGCACGACGTGCTACTCGATCGTCAGGGCGCTGATGATCGCCCCGTACGACCCTGACCGGGTCCGGAGGCGGGGTGGCCACGCCCTCGTGATCGGGGCCAGCGTCGCAGGATTGCTCGCCGCTCGCGTGCTGCTCGACGCCTTCGAACGGGTCACGATCCTCGACCGGGACGTGCTCGACACCGCCGCACGACCCCGGCGCGGGGTCCCGCAGGGCCAGCATCTCCACGTGCTCCTCACGGCGGGCCAGCTGGCCATGGAACAGCTCGCACCCGGGTTCACCGCTGAGCTCGTCGCGGCGGGAGCGGTACGCGTCGACCTCGGCCGGGACGTCGAGCTGTACGCCGAGAGGAGCCGCCTGGCTCCCGGGAACTCCGAGCTCCCGATGTACTACGCGAGCCGCCCCCTGATCGAGGATGTGCTCCGCCGACGGGTCCGGGCGCACGCTCGTCTGACGCTCGGATCGGGGCAGCAGGTCACGGACCCGGTGCTCTCCGACGACGGGGCCGTCGTCGGCGTCGTCGCGGTCGACGGGGGTGGGGCGCGCCGGTTCCCCGCCGAGCTGGTCGTCGACGCGACGGGCCGCGGTTCCCGGACCCCGACCTGGCTCGAGCAGCTCGGCCAGCCGAGACCCGAGGTCGAACGCGTGGAGGTGGACCTGGTCTACCGGACCGTCCAGCTGCGGCGACCGGCGGGTGACCGACGAGCCATGCTCGTCATGCCGTCGGCCGACCTCGGGCGCGGAGCCGGGGTGGCGCCGGTCGAGAACGAACGCTGGCTCGTGACCCTGTTCGGGCTCCACGGCGACCATCCACCCGGCGACCCCGAGGGTCTGCGCGCGTTCGCGGCCGAGCTGGCCACCCCGGAGGTCGCCCGGCTCCTCGACGACCACCCTCCGGTGACCCCGGACGTCAGCCGCTACCGCTTCCCGGCGAGTCGCCGGCACCGCTACGACCGCTCGACCAGCTCCCCGCGTGGCCTGCTCGCCATCGGTGACTCGATCGCCAGCTTCAACCCGATCTACGGGCAGGGGATGGCCGTGGCAGCGCTCCAGGCGCTGACGCTCCACCGGACGCTCGCGGCAGCGGACCACCGGGAGCCCGCCGACGACTTCTACGCCCGCAGCGCGACGATCGTCGACGACGCGTGGAACCTCGCCGCCGGCGGCGACTTCCGCTTCCCCGCCACCACGGGGCCGAAGCCGCGGGGCACCGACCTGCTCAACCGCTACGTCGTCCGCCTCCATCGCCGGGCACAGGTCGATGGTGAGCTGGCCGACACGTTCATGCGGGTCGCCGCCATGCTGCGGCGGCCGACGGCGTTGTTGCGTCCCGCCACGGTCTGGCGGGTGATCCGACCGCGGCGGCCCTCCGCGCGAGCGAGAAGCGTGACCGATCCGTGACGGTCTGGTCTGCACGGCCTAGCCGTGTGGCCCCTCGTGCGGCGCCGGTGGTGGCCACGTGAGGACACGCTCGACGAAGTCCGTCTTGGCGGCCGTGTACGCCTCACGGTCGTGCTCGTGGGCCGCGGCCGCCTCCCGTTTGACGCGTGCGTACTCCGCCGCCATCTCCGGGTGTTCGCGCAGTCGGTCGCGGAAGACCAACGTCCGCCGCCAGCGGGGATGGTCCCGGGCGACGAGGTGGAGGTGGGCGTGTCGACGCTCCCCGTCCGGTAGCACGTACAGGCGTCGCCACGGCCGCGCGTCGAGCTCGGGCGGGACGAGCTCGTAGCCCAACTCGGCCAGGGTGGCCTCCAGCCGGACGTCCTCGACGAGGGAGGTCACGGGGGCCAGCAGATCGATCACCGGCTTGGCAGCCAGACCCGGGACGGCGGTGCTGCCGACGTGCTCGACCCGCCCGGCGAGCCACGGGGACAGGCGGCGGGTGAGTCGTGTCGCGAGGTCGCGACCGAGCCGTTGCCAGCGGGGGTCGGGGTCGACGATCTCGACCGGCTGTCTCGCCCAGACTGGCCACTCGTCGCTCACGATCGCCTCCCGCCGAGGACGGTAGCTCGGTGCAGGCCACCGACCTCTGGTCAGGTGCCCCCGTGGGCGTCCCGGCCGTGCGCTCGCGACCCGCAGCCCGGTCGGGGGCTTGTAGCCTCCGAGGCCCGTCGGGACGTCCCGGACGACCGCGTTCTCGGCCCTTCGGCTCAGCCCGATCGGGCTCGCCCCGCGCCTCCGGACGACCGTCGTCGGCCTCCACCCACCACGCCAGGAGCGCGCCATGGCAGCTGAACGTGCGGGTCGGTCCCGCGCCGAGCCCGCCGGGCCGAGCCAGGCGCTGCTGTGGCGGGCGGGTCGGACCGGCTGGGCGCTCCTGGGCCTGGTGGTCGTGCTCGGGTTGCTGGGCTACCTGCTCTCGCAGCTGGTGCTGGTCGTGGTCCCGCTGATCCTGGCCCTGTTCCCGGCCACGCTGTTGGTACCGGTGACCGACTGGTTGAAGTCGAAGGGGGTGCCGGCTGCGCTGGCGGCGGCGGGCTCGATCCTCGGGGGCCTGCTGGTCGTCGGCGCCGTGATCGGCGCGATGGTCCCCCTGGTCATCAACGACCTGCCGGAGCTGGCGGAGTCGGCGGCCGAAGGGGTCGAGGAGGTCCAGCAACAGCTCGAGGACGGCGTCCTCGGCTTCGAGTTCGAGGGGATCGACCAGCTCCTCGACGCCGCGCAGGAGCAGATGGGGGAGGCCGGGGAGCTCGCCGGGCAGGCGCTCTCGACCGCCGTGGTCGCCTTCGAGACCTTCGCGGGCCTGCTGCTGTTGTTCGTCTTCCTCTTCTTCTACCTCAAGGACGGCCGTCGCCTGGCGGCCGGCGTGATCGCCACCCTCCCGGGACACCTGCAGTCCCGCACGGGAGAGGCCGCGCAGCGAGCCTGGGACACGCTGGGTGCCTACTTCCGCGGCCAGCTGCTGGTGGCGCTGGCGGATGCGGTCGCCATCGGCATCGGGCTGCTGATCCTGGGCGTGCCCCTGGCCCTGCCCTTGGCGGTGCTGGTGTTCTTCGGGGGACTGTTCCCCATCATCGGGGCCGTGATCACGGGCGCGCTCGCCGTGTTGGTGGCGGCGGCCGATGGTGGCCTGGTCGTCGGTCTCATCGTCCTGGCCATCGTGCTCGCGGTCCAACAGCTCGAGAGCAACGTGCTCGAGCCCCTGATCCTCGGGCAGGCGATCGCGCTCCACCCCATGGTCGTGCTCGTGGCGATCACGACCGGGACGGTGACGCTCGGCGTGTTCGGTGCCTTCATCTCCGTGCCGATCGCCGCGATCATCGCCCGGGTGATGGACCAGATCGCCGGTCGGACCGAGGAGCCGGCCGACGGGCCGAGCGTGGAGGACGACCCCGCGACCGCCCGCGCGGCGGCGGCCACCGACGAGGCCACGACCGGCTCCGCAGATGGTTCAACCAGCGACGGGTCCGCCCGCGGCGGGACGGCCGAGGACGACGCTTCGAGATAGTCGGCGTCGAGCCCCTGACTGACCGACGCCTCGGCCCCGGGCCGATCCGCTACGGCGCGACGTCCGACGTCGCGGCGTCGGCCCGTCCGTGCACGCCGGCCGTCGGGATGCCCGCTCGTCGCGCTCCGCGCTTGCCGGGTGGCGGGTGCCTTGCTACCACTGTCGCGACCGAGCTTGGACCTCGTCATCGCCCAGCTGTCGCTCCTGCGTCGGACACCCGCCGTCCTGTTGCTGTTCGTGGGCGTGGTCGGCGTCACCCTGGGGGCCTTCCGCCTCGGGATCGCGGCCCCCGAGCAGCCGACCGCGGACGACGGAGGGCCGGTCGTGCTCGGCGACGGCGAGCCCCCGAACCAGCGCGTCAGCGGGACGGAGGACCTCGAGCTCACCGCCGATCGGCAGGACTGGGACCGCCTGGCGGATTGCGAGTCGGGTGAGTGGGACCGGGACGGGGAGCCACAGCCCGACACGGCGCGCTGGGACTACGGCATCGACTTCGACCACGGTGACCACTTCCAGGGCGGCCTCAACTTCCACCCCGAGACCTGGGACAACTACCGCGAGGAGGAGATGCCCGGGCACGCCGGGCTCGCCACCCCGCGTGAGGAGATCGTGATCGGCGAGCGCGTCCTCGAGGAGCAGGGGTGGGAGGCCTGGCCCACGTGCAGCGAGCTCGTCGGCCTCGCCTCCTGAGCCGCGGTCGGGGGATCACGACCGAGCGGCGCGGTCGGTCAGCGCAGGCGGGCACCGCGGTCGAGCAACAGCAGCGGCTGCTCGATGACGTCCTCGACCGGGGTGGTGAAGTCCGTGTCGTGCCAGTGGCGCAGAGCGCCGAGCAGCGCCCCGACGAAGGCGTGGGCCGCGACCTGGACGTCGAGGTCGTGGACGTCGTCCCCACGCGCCCCGGCGATCACGGCCGCGATCGCGGTCGCCATCTCGTAGGCCTCCAGGGTCGAGGCGGCCTCGACGCCGGGGTTGGAGAAGGCGATGCGAAGTCGCCGCCGGATGCGTTCGGCGTCGTCGGCGAACGCCCCGCCCATGGTCATGCGCACCACTTCGCGGAGCGCTTCGAGCGGGGGCGCCGTCGTTAGCCCCTCCTCGATGGCGGCGAGCGCGGTGGGGTCGTACTCGTCCCAGATGACCAGGCGTTCCTTCGAGCCGAACCACCGGTAGATCGAGCTGGGGGAGACCTCGGCGAGCTCGGCGATGCGCTCGACCGTCACGTTGTCGAAGCCCTCCCGTTCGAACAGCTCGAGCGCCACGGTCTGGATGCGATGCATCGCGGTGATGCGCTTGCGTTCGCGGAGGGAGATGCGGGGCGAGCCGGTCAGGTCCATGGGGCCGAGCCTAGCAG
>SKTG01000364.1 GCA_007118045.1 Nitriliruptoraceae bacterium | reverse complement strand
GGGCCCGCGGCGCCGCGACCACTCGCCCCGGCGGTCGTCCGACCCGTTCCGACGACGTCACGACCCGGCCGGCCCGTCGACCCCGACCCGATCCGGCGACGTCACGACCCGGTCCGGCGGCGCCGAGCCGCCGCGCCCCGGTCAGCCGTCCACAGGCCGAGGCGATCCACGGCCGTCGTGTCGCTGGCAGCGCCTACCGTCCGGTTGTGGGAGGACGGGGCCTGCTGTACGGTTCGCGGGTCCGCGCGGGGCCTCCTGGGCTCCGCGCGCCGTACGTCACCGGCTACTCGCCACGCTCCTGGAGCGACCGATGGCCCGGCGACGGGTGTGGACCACGAGGACCACGAGACAGCACCCCTGCCCCTGACGACGACGGGCTGCACCAGCGCAGCCCGGTCGTGTCCGCGGGGGCCCACCAACCACCGACCGGCCCGTCGCGACGGGCCGCGAGGTGGTCCGCACCGCGCACCGCGCGGGCGGCGCGACCAGAGGAGGTGCCATGCGCCGCTACGAGATGATGGTGTTGATCACCGACCGGATCGACGAGGACGCCGCGAAGGCGGTCTTCGACAAGGCCAAGGACGTGCTCGCTCAGCAGGACGGGACCCTGCTCGACGACGCCTGGTGGGGCAAGCGCAAGCTCGCCTACGAGATCGACCACCGCGACCACGGCTTCTACGGGATCCTGGACTTCCAGAGCTCGACGGAGGCCGTCGACGAGCTCGAGCGTCAGCTCAAGATCGCCGACGACGTGATCCGTTTCAAGACCGTCCGCCCGGAGATCCGGGTCCGCGCCAACTCCTGACCTCGCGCACTCGGTCGCGGGTCCCGTCCTCCCACGACGGACCGAGCACCGACACGACGACGGAGACGAGGAGCTTGCCGTGGCGTTCGAATCCAACTTCATCACCTTCATCGGGAACCTGACCGACGACCCCGATCTGCGGTTCACGCAGAGCGGTGCGCCCGTCGCGTCGTTCCGGGTCGCCTCCAACCGCCGGTACACCGACCGGTCGGGCAACCAGCAGGAGGAGACGACCTTCCTCAACGTCAACGCATGGCGGGACCTCGCCGAGAACGCCGCCGAGTCGCTGTCCAAGGGCGACCGGGTCATCGTGATCGGCCGGGTCCGGGTGCGCAGCTACGAGAACCGTGAGGGCCAGACCGTCTGGACCACGGAGATCGAGGCCGACGAGATCGCCCCGAGCCTGCGTTGGGCGCAGGCCAAGGCCAACCGCACCTCCGGCTCGTCCGGGGGCGGTGCCGGTGGCGGCTCCTCGACCCCACCACCCCCCGCCGACGACGACGTCCCCTTCTAGGACCCGTCCCCCGTCGTCGCGGCGTGCCCCGCCCGGGCGCGTCGCGCGACAGGGCCACGACCAACCGACCGACCGGCGCCGGTGGGACCACCCACCGGCCGCGACTCCACGAGGAGCCCGACCATGCCGCCCCGCCCGAAACCGAAGAACGACAAGCCACGCAAGCCGAAGCCCTGCCCGATCTGCACGGCCGGCATCGAGTACGTCGACTACAAGGACCTCTCGCTGCTCAAGCCGTTCCTGAACGAGCGCGCCAAGATCAAGGCCCGCCGGACCTCCGGTGCCTGCGCGAAGTGCCAGAAGCAGCTGTCCGCCGCGATCAAGAACGCGCGCGAGATGGCGCTCATCCCGTACACCACGCGCTGAGGAGGCGGCCACGATGAAGGTCATCCTGAAGAGCGAGGTCGACAACCTCGGCCTGCCGGGCGACGTGGTCGACGTCGCGGACGGCTACGGGCGCAACTACCTGCTGCCGCGTGGTCACGCGATCCGGGCGACCAAGGGTGCGATGAAGGAGGCCGAGGCGATCACGCGGTCGCGCAAGGTCGCCGAGTCCAAGACCCTCGACGCCGCTCGCGCGAACAAGGAGCTGCTCGAGTCGCGCACCCTGCGCATCCCCGCACGCGTCGACGAGCGTGGGTCCCTGTACGGCTCCGTCAACGCCGGCGACATCCACCGCGTCCTGCGTGAGCGCGGTCACGACATCGAGCGCAAGCGCATCGACCTGCGCGGCAGCATCAAGGAGATCGGGACCTACGAGGTCCCCGTCCAGGTGCACCCGCAGGTGATCGCCGACATCGAGGTCGAGGTCGTCGACGAGGAGGGCGTGGTCACCGTCGGTGGTCCTCCGGAGGTCCACGCCGAGGAGATCACCGACGCCGCCGAGGACGCCGCGGAGGGCACGGAGACCGACGCCGACGTGCTCGCCGAGCAGGCGCTCGAGGCGGCGCAGGCCTGGGAACAGCAGCAGGCCGCCGTCGAGGCCGAGCGTGAGGCCGCGGGGGTCGACGCCGGAGGCGAACCCGAGGACACCGCGATCGTCCCGGACGAGGACGAGTCCGCCCAGGGCTGAGCTGGCGTCGGTCGCGGCTCCCCGGATCCCGATCCGCTGCGACCGACGCCCGCCCGGGGCACGAGAGAAGAGGAGCGCGACGACGTGCGCACGAGCTTCGACGGGGCCGGCGCACCATGAGCGATGCCGTGCCTCCTCCCCCGGACGAACCCGCCGCGCCCGCTCGTCCGACGCGATCGTCGAACGGCGCGGCGGCGCGCGGTTACGACCGCGTTCCGCCGCACTCGTTGGACGCCGAGGTGTCCGTGCTGGGCGCGGCACTGCTGTCGAGGTCGGCGGCTTCGGACGCCGTCGAGGTCCTGCGGGCGGACGACTTCTACCGCAACGCGCACCGCATCGTCTTCGAGGCCGTGCAGGCGCTGACCGCGACCGGGGAGCCGGTCGACACGGTGACGATCACGGACTGGTTGGCCCGTCGCGACCGGCTGGACGAGGTGGGTGGCCCCGCCGGCATCCACGAGCTGACGGTCGCGGTCCCGACCGCCGCCAACGCGAACTACTACGCGCGGATCGTGCGGGAGAAGGCGCTGCTGCGCCGGCTGATCGACGCCGGGACGGAGGTCGTCAAGCTCGGGTACGAGTCGGTCGACGACGCGGAGAAGGTCGTCGACCAGGCCGAGTCGCGCATCTACGAGGTCGCGCAGGACAACGCCACCTCGGAGTACGAGCGGCTCGGTGACCTGCTCAACGTGTCGTTCCAGCAGATCGAGCAGCTGGCCGAGCGCAACTCCGAGGTGACCGGCCTGGCGACCGGCTTCGACGACCTCGACCGGCTGACGGCGGGCCTGCAGCCGTCCAACCTGGTGATCCTGGCGGCCAGGCCCGCGATGGGCAAGTGCCTGGCCGGCGACACCCTCGTCCTCGAGGCGGGCACGGGCGTGGCCACCCCGATCGCGGAGCTCGTCCGGCGCGGTCGCGCGGGTGGCTCGGTCACCGTCCTCGCCCTCGACGGCAACGGTCGGCTCGTCCCGGCCACCGTCAGCGAGTTCCACGACAACGGTCACCGTGCCACGAACCGCATCACCACGCGTGACGGCCGGGTCGTCGAGGCCACCCCCAACCATCCGCTGTTGACCCCGGCCGGCTGGCGGGAGGTCGCCGACCTGCGTCCGGGCGACGCGGTCGCGGTGCCTCGGGGCGGGGCGTTCCCCGGGCACGCGCGGAGCGAGATCGCCGCCGAGGAGCCGCTCGAGGAGCCGCTCGAGGTGGTGGAGCTCGAGCTCACGCCCATCGGGCCGGACGGCGGCGCGCGCGAGCCCGCCCTCCAGCCCGACCCCGCGGCCCCGGGCCAGCGGGCGGCCACGGGCCAGGACGTGCTCTGGGACCGGGTCGCGTCCGTGGAGGACGCCGGCACACAGCGGGTCTACGACCTGACCGTGCCCGGGCTGCACTGCTTCGTCGCCGCCGACCTGATCGTGCACAACTCATCGCTGGTGCTGGGGGTCTCGCACTTCGTCTCGGCGCGGCTGAGCAAGCCCTCGCTGCTGTTCAGCCTGGAGATGTCCAAGCTCGAGATCGTCAACCGCCTGCTGTCCTCCGAGGCCCGCATCGACTCGTCACGGCTGCGGACCGGCCGGCTGGAGGACACGGACTGGCGCAAGCTCGGCGACGCCCTCGGCACGCTGGCGGAAGCGCCCATGTTCATCGACGACACCCCGTCGATCACCCTGATGGAGATCCGGGCCAAGTCACGCCGTCTGAAGGCCAAGCACGGGCTCGACCTGATCATCGTCGACTACCTGCAGCTCATGCAGGGCAACGGGCGGGCCGACTCGCGCCAGCAGGAGGTCGCGGAGATCTCACGCGGGCTGAAGATGCTGGCCAAGGAGCTCGACGTGCCGGTCATCGCGCTCTCCCAGCTGTCGCGGCAGCCCGAGGCGCGCACCGACAAGCGACCACAGCTCGCCGATCTGCGCGAGTCCGGTTCGATCGAGCAGGACGCCGACATCGTCGGATTCATCTACCGCGACGAGGTCTACGACGAGGACAGCCCCGACAAGGGCATCGCGGAGCTGATCATCGCCAAGCACCGCAACGGCGCGACGGGGGTGGTCCGGCTCGCGTTCCTGAACCACCTGACCAAGTTCGCCAACCTCGCACGCGGACCGAGTGGTTCCGCCGGCGGCACCGCGATCTGACCGCGCCGGGCGTGATGTCACCGCGCCGGCCACGATCCGCCCGCACCGGCGATGATCCGGCCGGGCCGGCTCGGACAGCACGGGCCCGGGGCTCCCGGTACGGGCCGTCGGCTCGTCACCCGAGGCCGGAGTGAGGCGTGTCGTCACGCGTAGCGCCCGACGTCGGGCGCCTGGCCGCGCCTGCGTTGACGGCTCCTCTCGGCAGGCTCAGGCTGGGAGCGGTCGGCGGTGGGCGCCGACCGGGGAGCGTGCCGGGAACGGCACGGGGAAGGGGTGTCGATATGGCTGTGCCGACGTTCGACCAGGCCGAGGGACGCGTCCGGCCGCGGTACGCGCGTCTCGGACTGCTGGGACTCGGGATGATCACGGTGGCGCTGACGGTCCTCGCCGCGCTCGTCGTGTTCCGTTTCCCCGAGGAGGCCGGCTTCATCCTGCCGATGTGGTTCGCCGCGGCGGCGGCCACTGCGGTGGTCTGGCGCTTCGACGCGACCTGGGCCCGGATCCTCGGCGTCGTCGTCGCGCTCGCGCTCGGGACCATGATGTTCTGGCTCGCGTTCGGACTGATGCACCCGGGCAGCTTCCTCGACTTCGTCCCCGCGGTGATCTTCGTCCTCGGTCTCGGTCTCGCGCTGTTCGGCAACATCGCGGCGATCGTCCAGCGTCGGCGCCAGCATCTCGATGCCCACGCCACGCCGGCGGAGTGGCGTGTCGAGCAGGCCGCGGTCGCCGTGGTCGTGGTGGCCGTCGCGGTCTCCGGCGTGATGAGCGTGCTCGCCCGTGAGTCGGTGGACGAGGCGGAGGCAGCCGGGGCCACCCCGATGGAGATGGTGGACTTCGTCTTCGAGCCCGCCGCCGTCGAGGTCACCGGTGGCGGGCAGCTGATGGTCCACAACGGTGACCCGTTCGTGCACGACGTAGCGGTGCCGGCGATCGATCTCGATCCGGTGACCGTGGCTCCGGGCAGCACGGTGCTCGTCGACGTGGATGCGGCACCGGGCACCTACGTCCTGTACTGCACGCTGCACTCCAACGTGAACGACGCCTCCCCCGATCCCGAGGAGCAGATGGTCGCCACGCTGGCCGTCCGCTGAGCAGCCCAAGGGCATCGGGCGGTTCGGGTAGCGCAGCGTCGAGGTGGTAGCAGGCCAGGTGAGGTATCCGGCGGCGTCGGTCCCGACCGGCGCCGCCGGCACACCGTGACGAGCCCGTCCCCCGGCACCGTGGCGAGCCGGCCCGGCACCGTGGCGAGCAGGCCCCGGGCCCCGTCACGCGACGTGTCCGGGCCCTGTCAGCTCGGGGTCGCCGTGGCCCGGACGCAGGCGGGGCACCGGGCCCGGAACGTGACCTCGATCCCGAGCAGCTCGAAGCCGTGCCGCTGGTCGTCCGGCAGGCTCGGGTCGTCGGCGGTCACGTCGAGCATCCGCCCGCAGTCGACGCACAACAGGTGGTGGTGGCGTTCCTCGACGTTCGGGTCGTAGCGCTTGCGACCGTCGGCATGGGTCATCTCGAGGAGCTCGCCCATGCCGACCAGCTCGTTGAGGGTGTTGTAGACGGTGGCGCGGCTGACCTCGGGAAGGACGGCCCGAGCGCGGTCGAACACCTCGTCGGCGGCCAGGTGGACGTGCTCGCCGGCCATCACCTCGGCGATGACGCGGCGCTGCGCGGTCAGACGCCACCCACGGTTTCGCAGGCGGACGACGAGCGGTTCCACGACAGCTCCCTCGCGCCGGTCTCACGGGGCGTTCGGAGGAACGCTACCAGACGTCGTCCGGCTCGAAGAGCGGGTTGCTTCCACCGTTGGAACTGTTCTACCTTCGGCCACGTCGCGGCGACGTGGCCGATCTGCTCGAGCCGGCGGCCCCGTCTTCGAAGAGGCCAGGCGACACCCGGACCCTTCCGAGGAGGACATCGTGTCCGACGAACAGCCCACCCGCCCGGAGTGGGCCGCCCGTACCACGCCCAGCTTGCAGGGCAACGAGCACTGGTGGCCCGACCAGCTCACCCTCAACGTCCTGCACCAGCGCCACCCGGACGCCAGCCCCTTCGGCGAGCACTTCGATTACGTCGAGGCGTTCTCCCAGCTCGACGTCGACGAGCTGACCGCCGACGTCGACGCGTTGATGACCGACTCGCAGGACTGGTGGCCCGCCGACTGGGGGCACTACGGGCCGTTCTTCATCCGCATGTCGTGGCACGCGGCCGGTACCTACCGCCAGATCGACGGCCGTGGCGGTGGCGGCACCGGCGCGCAGCGGTTCGCGCCGCTGAACAGCTGGCCGGACAACGGCAACCTGGACAAGGCACGCCGGCTGCTGTGGCCGATCAAGCAGAAGTACGGGGAGCGCATCTCGTGGGCCGACCTGCTGGTGTTCGCCGGCAACCGCGCCCTCGAGACGATGGGCTTCTCCACCTTCGGCTTCGGGTTCGGCCGGGCGGACATCTGGGCGCCCGAGGACGACATCTACTGGGGTCCGGAGACGGAGTGGCTGTCGGTCAACGACGAGCGCTACACCGGCAGCTTCGAGGACGGCAACCGGGTCCTGGACAACCCGCTCGCCGCGGTGCAGATGGGTCTGATCTACGTCAACCCCGAGGGTCCCAACGGTGTCCCGGACGCGTTGAGGTCCGCGCAGGACGTGCGTGAGACGTTCGGGCGCATGGGGATGAACGACCGCGAGACGGTCGCGCTGACGGTGGGTGGCCACACCTTCGGCAAGATGCACGGCAACGCGCCCGCGGACGCGGTCGGCGAGGCCCCCGAGGCCGCCAGGATCAACGAGATGGGCGTGGGCTGGGCCAACAAGCACGAGACCGGGCTCGGTGAGTACACCCTCACCTCGGGCTTCGAGGGTGCCTGGACACCGACACCCACCAAGTGGGACAACACCTACCTCGACACGATCTTCGCCCACCAGTGGGAGGTCACCGAGTCGCCGGCCGGGGCCAAGCAGTGGCAGCCGGTCGAGGTCAAGGAGGGGTACTGGGTCCCCGACGCGCACGTCGAGGGCCGGATGAACCCACCGGTCATGACCACCGCCGACATGGCGATGATCGCCGACCCGGACTACCTCGAGATCGCCAGGGAGTTCCACGAGGACCCGGACCGGCTCGCCGACGAGTTCGCCCGCGCCTGGTACAAGCTCCTGCACCGCGACATGGGTCCGCGTGAGCGCTACGTGGGCCCGCAGGTGCCCGACGAGGTCCTCATCTGGCAGGACCCGGTCCCCGAGCACGAGGGACCGCTGGTCGGCGAGGAGGAGATCGCCGCGCTCAAGCAGCGCATCGCGGACTCGGGCCTCACCCCCGCGCAGCTGGTGGGGACGGCGTGGGCGTCGGCGTGCACGTTCCGCCAGACCGACTACCGCGGAGGCGCCAACGGTGCGCGCATCCGTCTCGAGCCGCAGGCCGGCTGGGACGTCAACGTCCGTTCCGGTGTCTCGGCGGTGATCGACACCCTCGAGGGGATCGGGGAGGCGTCCGGCGCGAACATCTCGTTGGCCGACCTGATCGTCCTCGGCGGAAGCGTCGGCGTCGAGATGGCAGCCGCGGCCGCCGAGCACGACGTCACGGTCCCGTTCACGCCGGGCCGCACCGACGCGACCCAGGAGATGACCGAGGTCGACACGTTCCAGTGGCTCGAACCGAAGCACGACGCCTTCCGCAACTACCTGCAGAAGTCGCCCGGCATCCCCTCCGAGCACCTGATGGTCGACCGGGCGTTCATGCTGAACCTGAGCGTGCCGGAGATGACCGCGCTGGTCGGCGGCATGCGCGCCATCGGGGTGAACGCCGGTGACGACAACACCGACGGGGTCCTGACGGACCGTCCGGGCCAGCTGACCAACGACTTCTTCGTCAACCTCGTCGACATGGGCACCGTCTGGTCACCGATCGGTGAGGGCGAGGAGCGTTTCGAGGCCGAGGTCCGTGCGACGGGCGAGAAGAAGTGGACGGCCACGCGCGTCGACCTTGTGTTCGGCTCCAACTCGCAGCTGCGTGCGGTCGCCGAGGAGTACGCCGCGAACGGTGGCGAGGAGCGCATGCTCGAGGCCTTCGTCCGCGGGTTCGTGAAGGTGATGGAGAACGACCGCTTCGACCTCCACCGCTGACGCATCAGCTCGCCGACGGGCGGCCGTCCCCCGGGATCGGCCGCCCGTCGCGAACGGCCGCCGTCGCGAACGGCCGGAGGGTGACCTGTCCGTCACGTCAGAGGACGGGCCACGTCGGGTGACGAGCCGCGCGAGGTGGTGAGCCGCGTCCGGTGACGGGCGCGTCAGGTGGTGAGCCGGGTCCGGTGACGGGTCGCGTCAGGTGACGAGCAGGGCCACCCCGACCGCGCCGGTGTAGGCGTGTGCCCAGAACGGCGGCCGGAAGGCCACCGCGACCCTCGGCGTCAGGAAACCGAGCAGGAAGGACAGCCCCCACACGATCCCGGCCCAACCGAGCCACGAGGGCCCGACGGGTTCGGTGAGCGCCGCGATGGCCAGGACGGC
>SKTG01000409.1 GCA_007118045.1 Nitriliruptoraceae bacterium | reverse complement strand
GGAAGTCGTGCCCGTCGGCCAGCGCCGCGGTCGTGCCCGGCGCGGGCAACAACGCCACCATCAGGGCGCCGACGAGCAGTACCACGAGAGAGAGCCGGCGGACACCGGCCCTCCCCGGATGCTGGTCGGCGAACGTGTGCTCCTGCATACCTGCTCCTTCCACTATCCGAAGACCCGGCAGCGAGCGGCCACTCGAGTCGGTCATCGAGTGCGCATCCGGTCACGGAGCCGTGAGCGGGCCAGGTTCCATGCGCCGCTCTTGGGGTTCCGATCGCCGTGGTAGGCCGACGGGGTCCCGACGCCGACCATGCCCAACCCTAGGTCAGGGGTCCCTCCTACGTCGATGACGATGCTCGAACCCTGAGCCGCGAATGCACCACGTGGGTGATCCCGGCGTCGAGGGGGGCGATGCGATCCGGGCGCAGCCGCAACATCTGAGCGGTTGGTGGGCCAGCCTGCTGCGCAACTGGCGCACCCGCGTCCTGTTCTACCGCGGGCGGTGTCGAAGCGGGGACCGCCGACGGGGCCGAGGACGGCGCGGGCTGCCGCAGCTTGCGAGGCGAGGATGGAGCCCATCGATGCTCGCCTGGACTTCCCGACCCTCACGACCGAAGGACCCCAGAGACGGTCATCGGGCCACGCCACCCAGGAACAGCGGTTCGGGCTCGGCGTAAGGATGCTTCTCGCGCCCACAGCTAGCGCGTGAATGCCAGGTTGGTCCGTTGCCGAAGGGTGCGCTGCCAACCGCCGATCGGGCCATCGGGCCCGATCAAAGGGGCGTTGCGCGCTGGCAGGGATTCGAACCCCCGGCCGCCTGATCCGTAGTCGCAAGTCCTCGCCGAAACTGAGCGGATACGGACGAACTGAGCGAATAGGGCGTCGTAGAGAGTGTCCACGGTGGTCACGATCGGTTACCACCTGTCCCGGGATCCGGGTCATCGGATCGCACTCAACCTGCCGTTCGCTCCGACTTGCCACGGCCACTCGAGACGTGCCGCGATCCACGCGGTGAGCTCGTCCTCATCGATCGCTTCGCTGTCGACACCTTCGACGACGCCGACCGGCTTGTCGCCTTCCGAGTTGTGGGCTTCAGCGCCGTGACTACGAACGGGTAGAGATAGCGGGCGTTGCGACCCGGTTCCAGACGGGGAACGAGAGGCGTCGATCTCTCAGAGTGGCCGACCCCGGCGGTCGTGTGGACCAGACGCCTCCTACTGCTCCTCGCCGTAGTCGTCACCACGAGCACGGTGGTGGTTGTCGTCCAGGTGTGACCTCGGCCGGCGTTGGCCGGTTGACACCAAGCGTCCAGCTTCGGGAGAGACGGAAAGACTTGACATGAGCACCCCTGGTAGGACCGCCCACGGCCTGAGGCAGACGCCTGCTCATCCGAGCCGGATCGTCGTGGCTGGTGGCGCGTTGCTGCTGGTCCTCGGCGTCTCTTGCGCAGCCATCGCCGGGCGCTCCGCTGCGGGGGGAAGAGCTCGAGGAAGCTGGCTTCGAGATCCACGACCTCCGCATGGACGGCGAGACGCCGTCCATGCGGACCTCGAGCGAGCTGACGGCGCCACCGACGTCGAACACTTCGAGCAGGCAGTAGCCATCATCTGGGACCACCTCGACGACGAAGCGCAACAGGCGGAGATCCGGCTGCGCAGCCCCGATGACACCGACGAGATCGTGACCTACAGCACCGCCGAGCTGGAGGAGATCCACCAGCGCGACGGCACCTAACCGGCCGCCGCTGACTGGCGGAAGGAAGGAGCGACGATGGCAGCCCCACAGCAGCTCCCTACCGAGGCCACCGATGAAGGCGAGCGCATCGTCGTGACACCCGACCGGGGCACCAGGCTCTGGGCAGTGGGTGGCGCCATGATCGGGCTCGCCGTGGGTGTCCTGCTACTCGTGAGCGGTGACGGCGCCTTGATGGTTCTGGCCTCGATCGCCGCGACGCTCGGTGGTGTGTACCTGCTGCTGGCGCAGGCCCAACGGCTCGAGTTCGACGCCGACGCGGCACGACGGCGCTCCTGGATCCGCCCCACCACGGTCAGGTGGTCCGAGGTCACCGAAGCGCGGGTGACGCCGCGGCACGAGCGCACCCCCGCGGCTGGCTCCTCTCGGCGCCTCGTCGAACTCACCCTCAGCACGGGAGCCGGCGGCCACCCAGGCCGCGGGCTACGACGTGACCAACCGCTCGTCCTTCTCCACCTCGAGCATCAGGCGTCCGAACCCGAGCTCTCGACCGAGCTGCACCGCTCCGATGTCGCACAAGGCGAAGCGCTTCTTATCACCCTGCGCGACCGTGGTTGGCTGCCGGAGGACGTGCCGGTCACCGTCGACGCCGACCGCTGATAGACGCTGACCGCAAGACCACCACCCCACACGCTCACGCTGCCACTCCCGGTCCGAGTAGAGGACACGGGCGTTGCGCCCACTTCGCGCCGCCAGTTCCCTGGGTCGTTCATGCAGCCTGGCTGGTCGACGGACGAGGTTCGGTGCAGTGTTGGCGCTCGACTGGCTCGACTGTCGTGGGATCAAGGATCAGAGTCGCAGTATCTGCCTCGGTGGTCTCGCTCACGTTCACCGAGGGAGATGGAACAGGCACGTTGACGCCTCCGAAGAAGGGGGACGGGAGATGGTTGCTCGACGGGGTCTCCGGTTGGTGTCCGTCCGGTGGGTTGGCTGCGGCGGTTCTGGGGGTCGCGGGATGGCTCGTGCCGGTGAACGGCACGGAGTTGCCCTATCGAGAGGCGGGGCAGGGACCGCCGGTCCTGCTCATGCACGGTGGTGGCGGGGGCTGGTGGGTGTGGCCGCCCGGCGCGTCGAGAACCTCGATCGCGATCGACTGCTCACGCCGCGAGAAGGCGTCTCGGTCGGCACAGGTCGTCCTCCGTGACGACCTGTCTGGACCGAGCCAGCAGATTCGACCGGACGGCACGGCGCTGGCGGCGGTCACGGTCGACCGACCCACATCGGGACAACCGCGGCTACGCACGATCGCGGTCAACCGACCTACATGGGCACAACCGCCGTATGTGCACGATGATCATGACCGGGTTGTCGCGACGCAGACCGTCCCAAGGTGCCCTGTTGGCCCCAACAACGGTGGCGTGCTCATCGTCCAACGGCGGGCAGGCATGCCCGCTCGACCTACACGCTTCCGCGCGGCACGACCCAGTCGTGCGCCTGGCCGGTGACCTCGGCGATGCGCTCGAAATCGGCGTCGTAGTGCAACACGGCCAGGTCGGCCGACTCGGCAGCGGCGGCGATGACCAGATCCGGGATCGGCAACCGGTGCTGACCCCGCTCGGCCAACAGACCCTGGACCTCGAACGCCCGGTTGAACACGTCGTCATCGATCCTCGCACGGGGCAGCGAGCGGCGTTCGCGGCCAACGTCGCGATGGACCGCGGCGGTCTGCGCCGAGAACCCGATCTCCAGATCGATGATCCCACAGGTCGCCACCAGCCCGTCGACCAGCAGCGGCTCCAGTCTGGCCCGCACCGCGGCGTTGGGCATGCGCGCCAGCGCGCTCTTGTCCGCCAGGTAGGCAGGCCTCAGCGCCACGCGCCAGCCATGACCTGGTCGTCGTCCAGATCGAGGCCATCCATGGCGGCCAGCCGGTCGGCGTGGGCGCGGCGCTCAGCCAGCAGCACGACCTCAGCCAACGCACGGTTGACCGCCTCCTTCATGGTCGCAGCCCCGAGGATCTCGGTGGCCTGCGCCAAGGTGTCCTCGTCGATGTCGATCAGCTTCTTGGTCATCACCGTCTCCCGTTCCGTATATCTAGATTGGCCCGACAGTATACATCGGGTCCGTTCGGACCTGATCCGCAACGTCCGCACGCGCAGCGGCGCCGAGCTGCTCAAGCAGGGCGGCGATCTCGGCTGGCGTGACCGCGACCAGTGGACGCTCACCCAGCGCCGGCAAGACATGCCCGACCACGTCACGTCGGTAGTGATCGATATCGGCGGCCGCGTCGACGAACTCACCCAGCCAACGACGCGCCTGCTGTTCCACCGCGACCCTTCTCGCCCTACGCGCTCCCACCAAACGGCCACGGGTCACCGCCAACCACTCGGCGGCCTCCGGCTCGGTCGTTAACGTCGCCGAGTACGTCTTGCCGTCCACCATCAGGCGAGCCCGGTAGCTGCCGGACGGAAGCCGGTCCACGCCCATCGCCCACTTCGGACCACAGGCGTCGACGGAGACGTTACGGAGGGCCGAGCACTTGTCACGTCGGACCTGTGGACAGCCACTGCGACCGAAACCCCAAACACGCAATTCAGCCTCCCAGATGGTCCTAGAAGGCCGAATTCGGTTTGCGCGCTGGGAGGGATACGAACCCCCAGCCGCCTGATCCGTAGTCGCAAGGCTGCACTACAACTGAGCGAATATCGGCGAAGTGAGCGAATAGGGCGTCGTTGAGGGTGTCCACGGTGGTCACGCGTGGTTACGACTTGTCACGAGATCCGGGTCATCGGATCGCACTCAACCTGACGTTCGCTCCGACTGGCCACGTCCACTTGCGACGTGCCGGCCATGCGGAGAGCTCGTCCTCATCGACCGCACCGTCGTCGTCGCCGGCCGGCTCGCCGCCCTCCGGGTCGTGGGCTTCAGCGTCGTCACGACGAACGGGTAGCGATTGCGGGCGTGTTCTACAGGTTGGTTGAGATCGTCGAGACTGGTGGTTCGCCGCAAAGTCTGCTCGCCATAGCAGCCGCCGCATGGTCCGGATCACTGTGGGACGCCTGGGCCATTTCTGGTCTGGGCGCCTGCTAGAAGTGGCATCCGCCCATGACGGATGTCGTCAAGAGGGGAGGCCGAGGTAGTGGCGGCGGAACGTCTCGGTGCAGATCTGCGGATCGAGGTGATCGGGGCCCGTGAAGATCGCCATGGTGGGGGCCAACAGATCGGGGTCGTCGCGCTGGCGCTTGTGCAGGTAACGACGCAGCTGGCGACCCTCGGGCCCGAAGGTCGTCGAGACGGTGGCGTACAGCTGGGCGACGTACCGCATGCGCCGTAGCCGCTCGCCACGTTCGGTGCCGTACGCGGCGAACGTGCCAACGTCCCAGGCTCGGTTCGAGAGGAGTTGCTCGCTGACGGTACGGACGTCACGCAGCGCCAGTGCGAGTCCCTGGCCGATCAGCGGGTTGTTGTAGCCGGCGGCGTCACCGATGAGCACGACCCCCTCGGCGAATGGCCGGTCGGTCCAGGTTCATCGGCGGTGAAGGTGCGGCACGGTCCGGACGGGGTGGCCTGGGCCCACTGCTCGCCGTTGGGTACCGCGTCGAAACAGGATGCGGTCAGGAACTGCTCGATCCCCGCCGCGCCGGTGTAGCGCTGGGGGTCCTCGGTTCCGGGGCACAGATAGACGCGCGCACGGCCAGCTCCTTGGGGGAAGGTGACCATCCACACGTCCTCGCCGATGCTCACGACGTTGCGGCGAGGGTCGATGTCGAGGTCGTCGACAAGCAGTCCGGCGATCAGGTGTGTTCCGGCTGTCCGCTGCAGACGGATGCCGGTCTGTCGCCGAACCCGAGATGAGCGCCCGTCGGCACCTACCGCCAGCCGGCAGGTCAGCTGCCGTGCGGCACCGTCCTGCCGGTAGGACACCTGGGCCGGCCTGCCAGGGGCGACCTCGACGTGCCTGACCCCGCGCACCACCCTCGCACCTGCGTTGGTGGCCGCCGCCGAAAGGGCGTCGCACGCGGCGGGGTGTGCGAGGTTGACCTCTCCCGGCACGTCGTCGAACAGGTGGCTGACCGAGATCGGAGCCGCTTCAGCGGCGTCCGGGTCGTCACCGTCGCGGTAGTTGACGTACTCCTCGACCAGATGGCCCCCGGCCGCGAGCAGCACGTCGTAGATGCCGAGCTGGCGCGCCTCAGCGACCCCCCATGGATGCAGGTTCTCCCCACGGACCCGGTCTGCGTAGTGAAGCTGCCGCTCGAGGACGACCACCTCGAGACCTTCGCGGGCCAGCACCAAGCCAAGCGTCGACCCGGCGATCCCGCCACCCACGATCACGACGTCGGTGTCCATCGCCTCCCTCGTCTCGGCACGACCCGGGCGCCGTGGCGGGCCGCGGCGGTCAGACGTCGCTGATCACCGCGTTCCCGAGCTTCGAGCGGACGTGCTCGAGGGTGCGTTCCATCTCCCCTTGCGGGCTGACCTGGAGCGACTCGAAACCCTCGTCGGTCCACACCGTGTGGCCCGGAGGCCAGTAGAACGCCTGCCCCGCGTGGACGGTCTCCTCGGATCCGTCGTCGTAGCGCACGTGCACCGTGCCGTCGAGAAGGAGGCCCCAGTGGGGGCATTGAGACAGGTCGCCAGGCAACCCCTGGAGTAGCGGTGTGGTGTCACCCCCCGCGGGCACGTGTAGCCGACCGACGTCCATGCCGCCCCAGGCCTGCCCCAGGATCCGCACGCCGTTCGCCTCGAGACGCACGGGAAGATCCGATGCGTTCGCCCGCATCGTGGCCGCCCTCCGTGATCCGACCGTCGTTGGTCTTCGACGTTACGCACCCCGCAGGCCCAGCACATCGCGGCAACCCCGATGGGCCGAGTCACGGAAACCCCGTAGATCAGCCCGATACCCCGGTAGAGAGCAGCCCCATGGCCACGGCGGCCCGGGTCGCATCGGCTCGTCCGTGGGCTCCGAGCTTGCGGTACAGGTTGGTGACGTGACGCTCGACGGTCGCCACTGAGACACCGAGGAACGAGGCGATCTGCTTGTTGGCGTCCCCTTCGGCGATGTGCTGCAGCACCTCTCGCTCACGTGGGGTCAGAGCGTCGTAACGGGTCTCCACCCGTTCCGTGATGGGCCTTCGCCCCTCGATGAACGCGAGGATCTCCTCGACCACAGAGCCGGAGTCCCGGATGAACGGATCGTGTTCGTTGCCGTCGAGGATGCGCAGCTGCGCCCCTGGGACCAGCGAGGCGATCTCCTGGCCGGCCGACAGCGGCACAGCACGATCGTCGCGATTGTGGAGCACCAGGGTGGGTGCACGGATGCTGGGCAGCAGCTCACGGACGTCCATCGACGACCGGTACTCCAGGAGCCGTACCGCGTTGTCTGACGAGGTTGCGCGCCGCTGGAAGCGGTCGAACCACGCCAGATCCTGCGAGCTGGCGTTGGGCATCAGCCGGCTGGCAAGCGCCCGCGACCCCACACCCCAGTCGAGCCGGATCACCTGCTTGAGCGCTTCGTGGGCCTGCTTGGTGCTGACCGCCGCCCCCCGGGCGAACGCCGAGTAGAACACCAGCCGCTCCACCCGCTCGGGATGCTGGACAGCGAACTGCGCCACGGGCGGCGCGCCGTACGAGTAGCCGATCAGGTTCGCCCGGTCGATCCCGGCGTGATCGAGCACCGCCACCAGCTGCGCGACATCGTTGTCCAGCGACGGTTCGAAGCCGTCGCGGTCCGACAGTCCACATCCGAGCCGGTCGTACCACACGAACCGGTGGGCAGCCGCGAGCTTCTCGCGTGCGCTTGCCGCCGCGGGGTGGACCCAGTTCTCCTCGAGGTGGCACAGCCATCCGGGCGGCATCACCAGCGCCGGCCCGTCACCAACGCTGGCGTACGCCACCCGCGACCCGTCGGCGAGCCGACAGAAGCGCACCGCCTCCTCGCCCAAACCCATGACGTTCCCTGCATGCCGTCACCGAAACTGTACGCGCCGCCGCCGCCCTCGCCCACCCCATCGCCTCGTGAGACCTTGGTCGCGGAGCTACGGGGTTTCCGGGATGCGGAGGTCAGGGCTTGCCGCTTAGCATCGGGCCGAGCATCACCTTTGCTGGTCACGGGCCTTCCGGAGCCTTTCGGGACGTTGGGAGGTCCCACCATGCCCCAGACCGAGCAGACGGCCACCCGAACCGACTTCGCCCTGGTGGGCGCGCAGCTCGAGGTGTGATCGTGCGTCTGTAGGTTGTCGCAGAGCCAGATGGACACATTCCACGCGTGATGAGGGCGAACGTCATGGGCGTCACGGCCGTACGTGTGCTGCAACCGTCTGAGGCTGGGGCTGCGACCGACGTGCTGACGCGTGGCTTCGATCAGGAGCCCGCGAAGGTGGCGTTGCTGCCCGAACCGGAACTGCGGCAGGCCGTTCTCCGCATGAGTGCCCACAACCGGCTCTACGACGCGCTGCGCCGCGGCACCGCTCATGCGGCCCTGGTAGACAACCGGCTAGCAGCCGTCGCTGTGTGGGTCCCCCCAGGTGTGCCCGCAGTGTCGGTCCGTGGAGTTGTGCAAGCAGCGGGACGACTTCTCTCCGGTCTCGCAGTCGCGCGATCGGCCCTCCCCAGGATCGTGTCGGTCTTGCGTGCGGACGTGCGGTCTCTCGTAGCTCTGGCGCGCGGTCGTTCTCACGCGGTTAGCCGTGCGTCCAAAGGGCAGACGTGGAACCTCGCGCTGATAGCGAGCGCTCCTGATCATCGCGGCCAGGGATTGGCCCGAGCGCTCCTCGACCGGCAGTTGGGGCGCTGCGACGAGGACCTCGCTGCGGTCTGGCTCGAGACGACCGACCCCGTGAATGTCGCCATCTACGAGCGGTTCGGGTTCGTGACCGTGGCGCACATGGAGGGCCCTGCCTGGCTTCCCGGTCTCTGGGTGATGCATCGCGATCCCACGGACGCCTGAACGCCCTCACGCGCCAACCACGACACTGCAGACGCTTCGACCGTGGGGTCGCACGGCCCACCCCCGTTGCGGAGTGAACTCGTGAGCGAGAGGAAGCGTTGGCGGTCATCCCTTCCGTGCGTGGTCACCCCTACGTCGCGTGTTGCCCGTCCTGAGCCGTGCCCAAGGGTGGAGACAACCGCAGCAGACAGGTGGGCAACACGGGCGTCGTGACCTGGTCCAGACGTAAGCGAGAACGCCGGACATCAGAGGGCGTTCTTGGCGAACTGTGGCGCCGTGGCACCCGATGACACCGCTCGGAGCTGATGGGCTTGATCCAGTCTGGGGTCAGGCGCTTGCGGCCGCTGCGTGGGGCGCGTGAACTGATGGACAGGAGGCGAGGAAGCGGACCACCTCGTCGCCTATCGCCTCGGGC
>SKTG01000105.1 GCA_007118045.1 Nitriliruptoraceae bacterium | reverse complement strand
GTCACGTCCGGTTCGCTGCCCGGAAGGACCGCCCGTGCGCCGTCCACCACCGTCGGCCCCGCCCTCGCCGTCCCCGTGCATCCGCACGCTCGGCAGTTCCTGGTCGTCGTCGGCGCCGCTGGTCGCCTCGTGCGCCAGCCCGACCGCGGCGAGGGCGACGTCCATGAGATCGAACTCGTCGCTGAGGCTCTCGACGACCACCCGGAAGCGTTCCAGGTCGTCCTCCGCGACCAGGCTCTCGTGCAGCGCGGCACGCGTGAGCTCGAGCCGACGGGCACGCAGGTCCGCGACCGTGGGGATCTTCTCGACCGCCATCCTGCCACCGACGTGCTTCTCGATGGCACGCAGCATCCGGTGCTGGCGGGGCTCGACGAGGGTGATCGCGACGCCTTCGCGACCGGCGCGACCGACCCGGCCGATGCGGTGCACGTACGACTCGGGCGCGGACGGGACGTCGTAGTTGACCACGTGGGTGAGGTGCTCGATGTCCAGGCCCCGAGCCGCCACGTCCGTCGCCACGACCAGGTCGGCCGTCTCCCCACGGAGCCGGTCCATCACACGGTCGCGTTGGTCCTGCGCCATCCCTCCGTGCAGGGCCTCGGCGCGGTAACCGCGCCCGTTCATGGTCTCCGCCAGTTGCTCGACCTCGTGGCGTGTCCCGCAGAAGACGAGCGCCGCGTCAGGTGCCTCGACGTCGAGGATGCGACCGAGCGCGGCGGGCTTGTGGGCCCGGGGGACGACGAACGCCGTCTGTCGGATCCTGGGGGTCTGTGCCGCGCTCGACGTCGACCGTCCCATCGCGAGGCGCACCGGGTCGTCGAGGTGGCGACCCGCCAGGTGTTCGATCCGGGTCGGGATCGTGGCGGAGAACAGCATCGTCTGACGGCTGGCGGGGGTGGCGTCGAGGATCGTCTCCAGGTCCTCGGCGAAGCCCATGTCCAGCATCTCGTCGGCCTCGTCGAGGATCACGACCTCGAGCCGGTCGAGCTCCAGCGTGCCCCTGCTGAGGTGGTCCACCGCGCGGCCCGGCGTGGCCACCACGACGTCGACCCCGCGGGTGAGGCTCTTCAGCTGGCGGCCGATCGGCTGCCCGCCGTATATGGGGAGCACGCGGGCGCCGAGCTCACGCCCGTAGCGGTGCACGGCCTGTGAGACCTGCATCGCCAGCTCGCGGGTGGGCACGAGGATCATGCCCACGGGTGCGCGCCCCCGCGTTCCGTCGGCCAGGCGGTGCAGCAGGGGGAGCGCGAAGGCGGCCGTCTTGCCCGTGCCGGTCGCGGCCTGGCCGAGCAGGTCACGGCCGGCGAGCAGCGGCGGGATCGCCTCGCGTTGGATCGGCGTCGGTTCCTCGTAGCCGAGCGCATCGAGCGCGGCTCGCAGCTCGGCGCGGAGACCGAGCTGCTCGAACGGGTCGGTCGTGGCCTCCCCGTCGGGGCCGGTGGGCGTCGGCACGTCGTCCACGTCGCTCATGTCGCCACCACCGGCAGGAAGGCGACCTGGCCCGCCTGACCGCGCCGGGTCTCGAGGTAGCGGGCGAGCTCCTCGAAGACCGCATCCCCGACCATGCGTCGCAGTTCCACCTCCATGGTCCGGAAGAGGGGGTCGCGGCCGACGAACGCGGTGTCGTCGTCGAGGCACCACCACCCGAACTCCGACCCCCCGTCGCCCCAGTGGCCCCGTTCGTACGCGGCGATGGTGTGCACCTCGAGGGTCTCGCCGTCGTTGGCGACCTGCTCCTCGATGGTGCGGTGGAGCGGGACCTGCCAGCACACCGTGGGCTTGTAGGTGCTGTGGTGCTCACCCCGCGCTTCGGCCAGGTGGTGCAGTGCGCACCCCTCACCGCCCGCGAAGCCGCTCCGGTTCGCGAAGATGCAGCCGCCGGCGACCACCCGCGTGTGCAGCTCGCCGTCCTCGTCCTCGGTGAGCACCCCGCGGCGCTTCATGGCCTTGGCGTGGTACTGCATCGTCGTGGCGTCGAGGTCCTCGCGCACCAGCCGCAGGAGTTCGTCCGCGTCGTCGCGCTCGTCGAGGTAGGCACCGTGACCGCAACAGCCGATGGCCGGGTCCTGCTCGCCGGGATGGACGCCCTCGCAACCGTTGCCGTAGATGCAGGTGTACGAGGAGAGCAGGAACGAGACGTCGAAGGTGTAGCGGAGGTGGTCGTCGGTGGGGTCGGTGACGCTCACCCACTCGCGGTCGAGCAAAGGACGGCCTTTCGGGGCGGGAACCGGTCGAGATGTGAGGTCTCGGGGCCCGTCGCGGACCGGTGACGATGCGCAGCCTACGCTCTCGCGGTAGCCACGAGACGCGTGACGTTGCCTGCGGGGTCGTCGGTGGCGGTCGACGCCGTCCCGTCCGACGGGCTGCACCGGCCGGTCATGACGAGACGCGACGATCGCAGGACCGGATCCATCCACGGAGGAGTGCAGCAGTGACCGAGGTCGTCAGCCTGGAGGTGGTGGACCGCGTCGCCCACGTCACCATCGAACGTCCCGAGAAGCGCAACGCCATGGATCTCGAGGTGTTCGCCCAGCTGGCCGAGCGTGCCGGCGAGATCGCGACCGATCCCGAGGTGGGCGCCGTCGTGGTCGCGGGTCGGGGAGGTGTCTTCTCTTCGGGCTTCGACGTGAGCTTGTTCACCGGTCAGGTCGAGCACGGCCTCGACCCCGAGTTCGTCGCGCGGCTGCAGGCGGCGTTCACCGTCTACGAGGAGCTGGACGTCCCCGTGATCGCCGCGCTCGAGGGGTACTGCTTCGGGGCCGGCCTCCAGTTCGCGCTCGCGTGCCACCTGCGAGCCGTCGCACCCGGAGCCCGGCTGTCCGTGATGGAGGTGACGTGGGGGCTGGTACCGGACCTCGGCGCCACGTGGCGTTTGCCACGGCTGGTCGGTCTCGGACGGTCGACCGAACTGGTGCTCACCGCCCGCCAGGTCCTGGCCGAGGAGGCACTCGAGCTCGGTCTGGCCGAGGTGTCGCTGCCGCAGGACCGGGCCCAGGACGCGGCCCACGAGCTGGCCGCCAAGCTCGCGGCGGGGCCAGGGGCCCTGCGTCGGGTGCCCCGGTTGCTGCGGGAGAACCACGGCCGGGACCGTCAGTCCGCGCTGGCACGGGAGGTCGCGGTGCAGACGGAGGTCATGGCCGGGCCCGACTTCCGCGAGGCCGTGACCGCGCGCGTGGAGGACCGTCCGCCGAGGTTCCACGGCCAGTGACCCGCTCGGGCGCCACGTCGAGCGGCCCCTCGGTGGATGGGTGAGGCGCGCGGTTCGCTCGTATCACCCCCGATCCACGCGCGCGAGGCCCTCTCCGCTCGCACGGCGCCGGGGGCATCGGTACGCTCGAGCCACGTCGAGGCCGGGGAGGCCATGCCGCTTTCCGAACACGAGGAGAACGTCCTCAAGGAGATCGAGCGTCAGCTCGCCGCCGAGGACCCGCGGTTCGCGGCCAAGGCGCGTCGTGGCCCGCGGAACCTCTCGAGGGTCGTCCGGTTGCGGCTCGCGATCCTGAGCGCCGTCTTCGGCGTGCTCGCACTCGCCATGCTCGGCATCCTCTCCTCGCCCTGGAACCTCATCTCCGGTGGCACGGGCATGGTCCTGCTCCTCACGGCGATCCTGCTCGGGGCCACGGCGCTGACCACCAAGGACGACGAACAGCAGGTCTCCGTACCGCCCGACGAGCGCACCTGACGGCTCGACGTCACCGGCGCCGAACAGCTCCCTCGTCGGCTCGGATCCGCCGCCCTCCCGAACCGGGACGGGCGGCGTTCTCGTCGGTGCACCGCCGCGGGCGGCGTTCTCGTCGGTGAACCCTGGGACGGACAGCGTTCCCGCCGCCGTCAACGCGTTCGGTCCCGCCACCCGGCGGCCCGACGGCCCGCCCGACGCAAGGTGCCGGCCGCGCGGCGCCCGGGTGTGAGCAACCTGTCCCGAGGTGGCACGGAGCGACGCAGGGAGCGCTCCGCCTCCGCGATCGTCCTCTCCGCCTCCGGTGCGACGCCCTCCTCGACCTCCCCGCCGAAGGCGGCCGCCTGCACCAGACCGCCGACCCGTGCGTGCCGGTCGTCGATACGGTCCTCGCGACGCCACCGTGCCAAGGCCTCGACGGTGGTCTCGCTCGGTCGTCGACCGATCCCGGCCCGCGCCGCCGTCCGCAGGAGCCGTCGCTGCGCCGCCAGGACGCGGTCCCGACCGCTGGCCCGCACGTCGATACGCCGTTGCCACCAACCCGCCAGCACCACGGTGGCCGCCAGGGCGATGGTCAGCACCGCCAGGGCCAGCCACAGCTCCGTCCGCGACGAGCCGGTGCCTGCGCTGTCCTGCTCGGCGTCCGAGCCGTCGCCGAGACCGGCGAGGTCCCCCGGGTCGGTCTCCTGGTCCACGTCGGGCACCTGAGCGTCCGGGTCGAGCGGGTCGAGGTCGAGCTCGTCGCCCTGCTCCTCACGCTCGCGTGCGCGACGCTCTGCCTCGTTCTCGGTCGGCGCGAGATCCTGCTCGTCGGGCACGATGTGGGTGTCGTCCGAGCGTGGTGTCGGCTCGAACGTGATCCATCCGTACCCCGGGAAGAGCACCTCCACCCAGGCGTGAGCGTCGCTCGTCGTCACGGTGTACTCGTCCAGGGTCTCGCCGGCGAGGGGATCCGCCTCCCGCGTGACCTCGCCCGGTAGGAACCCGACCGCGACACGCGCGGGGATGCCGGTGGCGCGCAGCATGACGGCCATCGCCGTGGCGAAGTACTCGCAGTAGCCGGTTCGATCCTCGAGGACGAAGTCGGTCAGGGCGTCGTCACCGCGGAGCGCGGGCACGTCGAGGTCGTAGGTGAAGTCGCCGTCGGGACCGACGAACCAGTCCTGGAGGGCGAGCGCCTGCTCGACGACCGAGCCGGCGCCGGCCTCGGTGTAGACCGCTTCCGCCTGCTCGGCGAGCTCCGGGTACTCGCGCGGCAGCTCGGTGTTCGCGGCGACGGTGGCGTCATCGAACTCGACCGAGGTGAGCTCGTCGAAGGTCGGGTCCGGTCGGGCGGTGCGGACCCGGTACTCGACCCCCTGGCGGATCCCGATCGTGGGTGAGTCCGAGCTCTCGACCGTGTCCCACGTGGCGAGGAACCCGCCCTCGGTGGACCAGACCATCTCCGAGCGGAGCGGCCCGAGGACCTCGACGGGCTGGTAGGGGAGGGGGACGTAGATGTTCTCGAGCTCGAGCACCTCGACGTCGACGTCGAAGCTGCGCGCGTTGCTCGCCGGCTCCTCCGGTGGGAGGAGGTCGGTCGCGGCGTGCAGCGAGCCGGGATCGGGCCGGAAGTTGCCCTCGTCGGCCGTTCCGAGACGCCACGTCGAGCCGTCGAAGCCGTCGAGCCCCGCCAGACGGAGGTAGGTGCGCTGGGGGGACCGGACCCTCAGGACCTCGCGTTCCTCGGGCAGTCCGAGGCGGTTCGTGACGTCGACGATCGGCTGGTAGCCGCGGGGGCTGGAACCCTCGCCGAGCGAGAGCCAGGCATCCTCCTGGTGGCCGGGGATCAGGCCGGGCGCGACCACGGCGACCACGATCGCGACGCCACCCACCGCGAGGCCCGCGCTCGGCAACCGCGGCGCCCGACCGGGCGTGTCGGACGCCTGGTCGCCACCGGCCAGCACGAGCAGGCCGGCGGCGACGAGGAACGGCACCAGCTGGGTCCAGCGCTCCGAGCCCGTCACTGGGATGGCCAGGGGCGTGGCCCAGAGCACGAGCAGCACGACGACCGCCGCGCCGGTGCGTCGCCAACGGACGGCGAGCTCGTGGGCGACGAGGGCGACCCCCCACCAGCCCGCGGCCGTCAGCAGCACGAGGCCCTGCGAGGCGGGTGCCGGCGCCGGGGTCTCCGCGAGCTCGACCCAGGCCAGGTCGAGCATCTCGCGGAGCAGGGAGATCACCTCCGGGCCCGGCACGACCGGTCGGCCCGTGAGTCCGAGCAGCCAGGGGAGCGCGCCGAGCAGGGAGACGAGCGAGACGACGGCGCCGACGAGGGCGTTGCCGCGCAGCCGGCGCACGAGCACGGCGAGCAGCAGGGCGAGGACCGCCCCGAGCAGCGCGGGAGCTCGCCACCCCGGTTCGGCGAAGACCCGTTCGTACGCCGGCACCGTGGCGATCAGCACCAGCGCCACGAGGCCCGCCAGGGTCAGGTCGCGGTGCATCAGCTCACCCCGGTCGAGGGGGCGTGCCCGACGCCGCGTCCGAGCAGCTCGCCCCAGCGTTGCCGCAGATCGTCGTTGCAGTGGAGCGAGGTGGCCCGCCAGCCGGCGGCTCGGAGCCCGGTGACGGCTTCCGCCGTGGCCGGATCCGGGCGTCGCCCACCGTGGCTCGCGGTGTCGACGACGAGCGCGGTGCGCGTGCTCGCGGCGCGGCCCGCCCGGACCAGCGCGCGCAGCTCTCCGGGTCGGGGCGTGGTCACGATCGCCAACAGGGCGCCGTCGCCCACGGCGCCCGAGGCGATCTGGCGCAGCAACGCAGGAAGATCGACGTCCTCGGGCTGGGTCTCCGCGAGCTCGGCCAGCCAGGAGTCCCACGGTCGTGGGCTCGGGGCGCGCAGGACCGGACGGTCGACCACGGTCACGTTCTGACCGTGCTTCGCGAGGTGGTGGGCGGAGCTGGCCGCCGCGGCCACGGCGGTCTCGATGCTGGCTCTCGGCCCGTGACCCGTGTGACGGTCGCGACGGACGTCGAGGACGATCGTCGATCGGGGCGTGAGCACGTCCTCCGAGCGGCGGACCATGAGCTTGCCGCGGTGCGCGGTCGAGGGCCAGTGCACCGAGCGCAGATCGTCACCGCGCACGTACTCGCGGATGTCGGCGAGGTCCTCCCCGATGGCACTGGCACGGCGTAGCCCGCTGCTCGACACACCGGTCGCACCCCCGAGCGGCAGGCCGGCCGGAAGGTCGACCACCGGCGGGTAGACGGTCACCTCGGCCGTACCGGGGAGCGTGCGGCGTCGCTGCACCAGACCGAAGGCGTCCTGTGCGACGACGGTCAGCGGCCCGATCGTGAAGCGCCCCCGTTGATCGCCGGCCAGCTCGTAGGTCACGGTCACGCGCCGCCGCGGGCCGAGCGGGCCCACCCGCACCTGCGGACGCGACGCCAGGATCGGCGGTGCCTGATCGCGGACCTGGACGGGTGGCGTGGGGAAGCGCCCGGTGTTGGTCAGGCGCAGCCGTACCCGGGTCCGCTGCCCGAACCACAACGCCGCCGGCTCGACGAGGCGGTGAGCCGTGAGCCGTTCGGGGACGAGCCGGGCCCACACGAGCGCTCCGAGCAGCACGACGACGGCGGCCACCGTGACGGCGTGCAACTCGTCGATGCCGAACGAGCGCGCGGCCACCCACGTCCCAAGCGTGGCGACCACGAGTCCGATCCCCCGGGAGGTCACGCTCACTCCGTCGGTGCTGGCAGCCCGTCGAGCACGTCGGCGATCACCGCGCGCGCGTCCTGACCGGCGAGCTCGGCGTCCGGCCGCAGGATCAGGCGGTGGGGGAGGACGTGGGGTGCGAGACCCTTGACGTCGTCGGGCGTCACGTGTTCGCGTCCCTCGACGGCGGCGGCCGCGCGTGCGGCTCGCAGCAGCGCCAGCGAGGCGCGGGGCGACGCGCCGAGCTCCACCTCGGGGTGGGACCGGGTCGCCCGACACACAGCGATGAGGTAGCGCTCGACCGGCTCGGCGACACGGACGCCGCGGATCGCGAGGATCGCGTCGACCACGGTCGCGACCTCGGCCACGGGCCGGATGCTGGCGAGGCGGTCGGCACCGCCGTGGGTGCGCAGGATCGACAGCTCGTCGTCCTGGTGCGGGTAACCGATCGAGACCCGCATCAGGAAGCGATCGCGCTGCGCCTCCGGCAACGGGTAGGTGCCCTCGAGCTCGATCGGGTTCTGCGTCGCGATCACCATGAACGGTTGCGCCAGCTCGTGCGTGTGACCGTCGATCGTGACCGAACGCTCCTCCATCGACTCGAGCAGGGCCGACTGCGTCTTCGGACCGGCCCGGTTGATCTCGTCACCGAGCACGATGTTCGCGAAGACCGGCCCCGGTCGGAACTCGAACGCGCCGGTGTCAGGGGAGTAGACCGTCACGCCGGTGACGTCGGAGGGCAGCAGGTCGGGCGTGAACTGGACCCGCGAGACGGAGCAGTCGACGGATCGCGCCAGCGCCTTGGCCAGCAGGGTCTTGCCGACCCCCGGCACGTCCTCGACGAGCAGGTGCCCTTCGGCGAGCAACGCGATCAGGGCGAGACGCACCACCTCGGGCTTGCCCTGGACCACGGCGGCGACGTTGGTCTCGATGGCCTCGAGGGTGTCCGCGACCGATGCGATGTCCGGACGTGGCAGATGCTCGGTCGTGGACACTCGGCGCTCCCCTCGGTGGCCGGGCTCCCCACGGCGGCCGGCAGGTTCGGCGGCTGCTCCGCGCGGGGTGGCGCCGTCGACGCACGGCCTCGCCGATGGTACCGACGGCCGTTGCGGCCGCGACCAGCGCTCCTGGAGTCGCGGCGGGACCGGGTGGCTGCTCCACCGGGCGGTCGCCGCCTCGAGCGTCGCCGGCCGGTCAGCTGGCCTCCTCGGCGAGCCGGACCAGCCCACCGACCCAGATCGCGGTGAGCGTGCGGACCACGTCGGCACGTCGGTGCTGGTCCTGCCCGAGGAGGCCGCGCGTGGCGTAGCCCTCGACCATGGCGACCAGAGCACCGGCCGCCACGACCGGGTCGTGGGGGGTCTCGGACAGCACCGGTGACAGGGTGCGAGCGACCCGCTCCACGTAACCGCTGCGGACCTGGCGCAGACGGTCGCGGAAGTGCTGGTCGTGCGCGCTCGCCTCCAACCACGCCCGCACGACGTCGGCGTGCTCCGCGAAGCTCGCCACGAACCGATCGATCACGGCTTCGACGGTCGCGGAGCCGTCCGGGCCCTCCCACGGCTCCTCGACCACCGACGAGAGCTCGTCCGCCGTGACGTCGATCAGCGCGTCGAGCACGGCGGCCTTGTTCCGGAAGTAGGTGTAGAAGGTGCCATGGCTCACGCCCGCGCGGGCGACGACGTCGGCGACGCGCGCCCCGGCGTAGCCCTGCTCCGC
>SKTG01000373.1 GCA_007118045.1 Nitriliruptoraceae bacterium | reverse complement strand
CGCGTAGCGGTCGCAGGCGGGACAGCGGGTCCAGAGACGGCCGCGGACGGGATCCCACAGGAAGGGCGGGACGAGCAGCCGGACGACCCGCAGCACGGACAGGGCGAGCGGCACGTCGCATCGGCGGCACCAGGCCTCGAACTGCGCCGTGGGCGCCGAGGTCGGCGCCGTCGAGTACAGCGCCTCCTTCCCGAGGCCGTCCCGCCGTGCCCTGGGTCGCCCCTCACCGCCGCGCGGCGCCACCCGGTCGAAGGCGGGCGAGGTCCCACCACGCGCGGCGCTCACCTTCGGCGCCCCCCGACGCCCGACGGTCCGTGACCAGCCGCCACCCGGCTCACGGTGTCAGCTCGGCGACGCCGAGCACCTCGTCGCGCTGCTCGTCGGTCCAGCCCGCCGCGGCGGTCAGCTCCTCGTCCACCGGCAGGTCCAACAGCTCGCGCGCGATCGCCCGGTAGGCGGACGCGCCGGGCACGTTGGTCCCCGCGCCGACCAGGGTCGCCCCCACGGTCGGGCTCTCCGCGAACCGGATCGACTTGCGTACCGGCGGACCCACCAGCGGCAGGTCGTAGCGGGCGATGAGGTCGCGCAGCACCTCGCGCGAGTGCCTGGTCCTGGCATCGAACATCGTCGCGACGAGACCGCGGACGTTCAGCGTCCGGTTCGTGAGACGCTTCACGTCGCCGATCGTGTCGAGCAGCTGGGAGACCCCGCGGTGCGAGAGCGTCTCGCACTGGACCGGGATGAGCACCTCGTCGGCGGCGGTCAGACCGTTGATGGTCAGCACACCCAAGGACGGTGCGCAGTCGATGAAGACCACGTCGTAGCTGTCGAGCAGGTCGGCGAGCTCCCCGCGGAGCAGGTACTCCCGACCCGTGCGCGACAACAGGGTGACCTCCGCACCGGCGAGGTCGATGTTGGACGGGACGACGTCCACCTCACCGTGCTGGAGGATCGTGTCGGGGAGCGCGGCGCGACCGACGACGGTGTCGTTGAGCGAGGGTTCGAGCTCGTCGGGGTCGTAGCCGAGGGAGAACGTCAGACACCCCTGCGGATCGAGATCGACGACGAGCACGGCAGCACCGAGCTCGGCCATCCCGGCCGCGATGTTGAGGGTCGAGGTGGTCTTGCCCACCCCGCCCTTCTGGTTGGCGACCGCGTAGACGCGTGCCGTCACTGGTGCCCCGAACGCCGCATGGATGCCTCGACCGTCGCTGGATCCCGACCGGTCCGAGCCTACCGGCGGCGGGTGGACCCCAAGCGACGCCGAGGGGGCGTTACAGCAACCCCAGCTTGGCGGCCTCCGCGACCGCGCCGGCCCGGTTGCGCACGCCGAGCTTGTCGTAGAGCTCCTGCGCGTAGGCCTTGACGGTGCGCTCGGTCACGCCGAGCTGCTCGCCGATCTCCGAGTTGGTCATGCCCTCGGCCATCAGCTCGAGCACCTGCTGTTGGCGCGGCGAGAGGTGGGGCCCGGTCTCGACCTTCGGGACGTCGAAGACCATCGTGGCGTCCTCGGCCTGGGAGGCGGCCGCGGGGTCCTCGAAGGTCGCGGTCACCGGCCCGAAGCTGACCCGGTCACCGTGACGGACGACCTTCGGCCCCTCGATCTCCTGGTCGTTGACCTTCGTGCCGGCCGACGACCCGAGGTCGGTGATGATCACCGCGGAGGCCTCCTTGCGCACCTCCGCGTGCACGCGCGAGACGCGTGGGTCCGGGATGACGTAGCTGTTGTCCTCACGCCGCCCGATCGTGGCGACGTCGTGGTCGAGCCGCACCACGCGACCGGCCAACGAGCCCTCGCTGAAGTGCAAGGTGGGCACCGGAACGATCTTCTGGGCCTTCTGGGGCTGTTGGGGCTCCACGGTTCCTCCTCGCCGCGTTCGCGCCGCGGCCTCGTCACGCGACTGGCGCAGTCTCTCGCACGGGACGGCCGGTCGGCCACCGTTCAGGCCGCACGTGGCCAGTGGCCACACGACCATGGCCGTTGGTACATGATGGCAGGTCGGCGGCCCGTCCGCTCAGGTGCGGACCCACGACCGCAGGCGCTCGACGACCTCGCGGTCGGTCGTGGCCGACCCCAGGCGGTTGGGTTTCGCCTCGCCGTGGTAGTCGGACCCGCCCGTGACCTCCAGGCCCAACCCGACGGCGAGGTCGCGGTAGGCGCGCCGCTGCTCCGCCGTGTGATCGGGGTGGTCCGCCTCGATCCCGGCCAGGCCGGCGCCCGCCATCTCCTCGACCAACCCCGGGTCCACGCCCCGGTCGTCGCGGCCGTAGAGCCCCGGATGGGCGAGCACCGCCACGCCGCAGGCCGCGGTCAGCAGCTCCACCGCGCGACGCGGGCCGACGGCGTGCTTGGGCACGTACGCGGGCCCCCCGTCGGCGAGGTAGCGGTCGAACACCTCCTTCGTGTCACCGACCGCGCCGGTCTCGACCACGGCCTCCGCGATGTGGGGCCGCCCGATGGGTGCCGTCCCGGCCAGCTGGAGGACCCGCTCGAACTCGAGGGGGATGCCGAGCTCGCGGAAGCGCTCGACGATCCGGCGGGCCCGGTCGGTCCGCTCGTCCCGTAGCCGTTCGAGCTCGTCGGTCAGGGCGGCGTGACCCGGATCGATCCAGAAGCCGAGCACGTGGACGGAGAAGCCCTCGTGCTCGGCCGAGAACTCCGTGCCCAGCACCAGCTCGAGCCCGGTGTCGTCGGCCGCGAGCCGCGCCCGCTCGAAGCCGTCGGTCGTGTCGTGGTCGGTGACCCCCAGCCCCTCGAGGCCGAGGGCGACCGCCGCCTCGACGTTGCTCTCCGGGCTCGTGGTCCCGTCGGAGAACGTGCTGTGCGTGTGCAGGTCGTACCCGCCGCCCACGGTCCCCTCCCCGCTCGGTCGTCGAGCCTACTGTCGGTCGGTGCCCCGGCGCTCCCGGCGGCCCCGGCGCTCCCGGCGGCTCCGGCCCCGCGAGGTGCTCAGAACGCGCTCCGACCGGTCAGGAGCCGGCCGATGATCAGGTGCTGCACCTGGCTGGTGCCCTCGTAGAGGGTCGTGACCCTGGCGTCACGCAGGAGCCGTTGCACCGGGTACTCGTCGATGTAGCCGTAGCCGCCGTGGATCTGGACGGCGCGGTCGGCGCAGCGCACCGACGCCTCGGTCGCGAACAGCTTGGCGGTCGAGACCTCCATGGTGCAGCGCTCGCCGGCGAGCTTCTTGGCCACCACGACGTCGACCAGCCCGGTCGCCGCCTGGATGTCGACGTGCATGGCGGCCAGCAGCTCCTGGACCAGCTGCTTGGCGGCGATGGGGCCGCCGAACTGCTCGCGCTCGGAGGCGTAACGCAGGCTGACCTCGAGCGCCTCGCGCGCCAGGCCGACGGCGCCGGCGGCCAGCGAGAACCGGCCGTCGTCGAGAGCGGAGAGCGCGACCTTCATCCCGCCGCCCACCTCGCCGAGCACCGCGTCGTCGTCCAGGCGCACGCCGTCCAGCGCGATCTCCGCGGTGTCCCCCGAGCGCAGACCGAGCTTGCCGTGGATCTGCGTGCCCCGGTAGCCCTCCCGGTCCTGGGGGGTGAGGAAGCACGTGATCCCGCGGTCCTCGCCGTCGACGACGGCGCGCGCGAAGACCATGGTCACCGCACCGCGGGTGCCGTTGGTGATGAAGATCTTGGCGCCGTCCAGGGTCCAGCCGTCCCGGCCCTTCACCGCACGGGTGCTCATCTCGGACGGGTTCGAGCCCGCGCCCGGCTCGGTGAGTCCGAAGGCGCCGAGCTCGCCGCCGGCCAGGCCGGGCAACCAGCGCCGTCGCTGCTCCTCGGTGCCCCACCGCATGATCGATCCGGCGACGAGGCCGAGGTTGACGCTCACCAGGGAACGCAGCGACGAGTCCGCCGCACCGAGCTCCTCCATGACGACGCGGTAGCCGTCGGCGCCGAGCCCCGCTCCCCCGTGCTCCTCCGGGATCACGGCACCGAGCACGCCGATCTCCGCGAGTCCCGGTAGCAGCTCGGCGGGGTAGGTCTCCTCGCGGTCGCGGCGCTGAGCCGTGGGGCGGATCTCCGCGTCGCAGAACCCCCGAACGGTGGCCCGCAACGCGTCGAGCTCGTCGCTCATGCTCCCTCGCTCCCTGACGGCGGGGACGAACGGTACCTCGGGGGCCCCGGCGGCCCGGAGCGTGGGGGCGGTCGGGTCGGCCAGCTAGGCTCCGGCGGCGAGCACCCCCTGTGACGAAGCGAGCGCGAGATGGCCCGGGTCCAGCTGCTGTCGGGGAAGGCCTTCGACCTCGACACCTACGAGCGCACCGGTATCGCCGACCCGGTGATCCGCGTGCTCGGGGAGCTGCCCTCCGGTTCGCAACCGTTCGGCATCACGCGCGTCTACCGGGCCTCCCAGGGCCTGTACGAGGAGGTCCTGGTGCTGGCCGACCCCGACGGCCAGGTCATCTGGGAGTCCAAGCCCCGCGTGCTCGAGCTCCGCGGTCAGATGTTCGAGGACCTGTTCAACCAGGTGGTACGCGAACGCGTGGAGATCGACTCGCTGCGCGAGCACACCCTCGCCTTCTACCTCGACGGCCGCCTGGAAGCCCGGGTCCCGGTCTTCATCGACGCCCCGGAGTCCGCCCGCGGTGCGGGGGTGCTGCTGGAGGCGGCGGAGACGGCGTTGAAGAAGGGTTCCATCTGCTGGGTCTCGATCCCGCAGGCGGACGGTTCGGAGCTCTCCCGGCCCGCCTGGTACGTCCAACAGGGCCAGAAGCTGTTCATGGTGAAGGGTCCGCGCGAGCAGGAGCTGCCCGGCCTGGAGGACGCCGCCAGCGTGACGCTCACGATCAAGTCGAAGGACGTGAAGGCCACGATCGGCGACATGGCGGCCGACGTGCGGGTGGTCACCGACGAGGACGAGTTCGAGCGCATCGCCAACCTCGGGCTCGGCACGCGGCTCAACCTCACCGACGGCCAGGGTGCCCTGGAGCGGTGGAAGCAGACGTGCACGATCGTGGAGCTGACACCGCACGAGTGAGCGGGCTGCAGTGGAGCGGCGCCCGCGCCCTCAGGCGGCAGCGCGACGCCTCCACCACCGGACCACGAGCAGCGCCGCGACGGTCAGGACCACGGCCGCGGCCACCGACGACGGGGGCACGACCGACCACCAGGGCGGGGGCGTCGACGTGGCGGCGAACTCGACGGGCCCGTCGTCGAGGTCCCACCGCACCGTGCGGCCGTCGAGGACGCCGTCGTGCTCGGTCACCCGGCCCGGCAGGGTGACCGCGACGCTCGCGGCGACGTGCTCGTCGACGAGCTCCTGCAACCGCTGGCGGTCGGGACCGACCGCGGCCCCGTCCATCGTCACCCCCGCCGTCTCGGGAGCTCGCAGCTCGGCGGACCCGACCACGCTCGCGCCACCCTCGTCGGTGACGGCCACGTCGAGATCCACCAGCAGGGCCGGGTCCTCGGCAGCGAGCCCGCTCTGCAGGTCATGGAACACCTGGGAGAACCCGTCGGGTTCGGCCACCTCGCGCGTGAGGGTCACGACCAGCTCGCGGTCCGGGCCGCGAGCGCGGCTGACGTCCCACCCCGGCGCGGCGTCGGCGGCGGCGATCTCCGCCGTCGCGTCCAGCTCGAGCGTCTCGAGCTCCTCCAGCAACGCCTCGTCGAGTCCGAGTTGGACGACCGCGGTCCCGCTACCGTCGGCGCGCACGTCCGCGCCGGCGAGCACGTCCAGGCGGCAGCCGGTCGTCAGCAGCGCCAGGGCCACCACCAGCAGGGACCGTGCGCCGGTGGGGCCGATGGTGGGCGAACGTGCGATGCTGCCGACCTCGCTCCGGGAGGGCGCAAGGCTACTGCGCGTCACGACCGCCTCCGTCCACCATCGAGCCGGTCGCGCACCCACGCTGGTGACCACCGAGCGACGGCCCCGACGGGACGCCCCCAGCGGGGCGAGGAGCCGAGCGACCCAGCCCCCGAACGACGAGGAACCCCGTGGCCGTGAGCGACGACAGGTCCGACCCAGCGGTCGGACCCGACCAGGACCCCCTCGGTGCGGCCGTCGGGCCGCACGCGGGTGCGGACCCCGGGAGCCGACGGCGCCGACGGCTCGGTGAGCTGCTCGTCGACGCGGGGGTGCTGAGCGAGGCGGACCTGGCGCGGGCCTTGGGTGCCTCCGACAGCACCGAGCGGCTCGGGGCCACGCTCATCCGTCTCCAGCTCGCGAGCGAGGCGGAGATCGCCGACGCCGTCGCGGCGCAGCTCGCTCTCCCCCGCGTCGACCCGGCCGCGGAGGTCGTCGATCCCCGCGCGCTGGAGCGCGTGCCCCTGCGGATCGCCGACCGTCACGAGGTGCTGCCACTGCGTCTCGAGGGAGCCGTGCTCGTGCTGGCGACCGCGGACCCGTCGGATGTCGTCGCGCTCGACGACGTGCGAACGGCCGGCTCGCTGCGCAGCGTCCGGCCGGTGGTCGCGACACCCACCGAGCTGCGCATCGCCCGGCGCCGCGCCTACCGCAGCGACGTCGCCGACGAGGTGATGGAGGAGTTCGAGCCCGAGGACACGGACCCCGAGGACGTCGGCGAGGACGACGACCAGCCCGTGATCCGGCTGGTCAACGCCCTGCTCAGCGACGCGGTCACCGCCCGCGCCAGCGACGTCCACCTCGAACCGGACACGCAGGGGCTCAACGTCCGCGTCCGCGTCGACGGGCTGCTGCGCCACACCCGGCGCCTGCCCCGTTCGCTCGGACGCCAGGTGGTGTCCCGCCTGAAGATCATGGCCAAGGTCGACATCGCCGAACGGCGGCTGCCTCAGGACGGCCGGGCCGTCACACGCGTCGACGGCCAGGAGGTGGACCTGCGCCTGTCCACGATGCCCACCATGCACGGCGAGACGGTCGTGCTGCGTCTGCTGCCGAAGGGCGCCGACCGCGTGGAGCTCGAGCAGCTCGGGCTGACCGCGACGGCCCTGCGCTCGTTGCTCGACTCGCTCGAGCGGCCCCAGGGCCTGGTGCTGGTCACGGGGCCGACCGGCTCCGGCAAGACCTCGACGCTGTACGCCGCCCTGGCCGCGGCGGCCGACCCCACGCGCAACGTGCTCACGCTCGAGGACCCCGTCGAGGTGCAGCTCGAGGGGGTGAACCAGACCCAGGTGGATCCGCGCATCGGCCTGACCTTCGCCCGCGGTCTGCGCCACGTGCTGCGTCAGGACCCGGACGTGGTCCTGGTCGGCGAGATCCGGGACGCGGAGACGGCCAAGCTGGCGGTCGAGGCCTCGTTCACCGGCCACCTGGTGCTGGCCACCCTGCACACCAACGACGCCCCGTCCGCGGTGGCTCGCATGATCGATCTCGGGGCCGATCCGTTCCTGGTCGCCTCCTCGCTGCTGCTGGTCCTGGCACAGCGGCTCGCCCGACGGGTCTGCGCACGGTGCGCCACCGCGGACGAGCCGACGCCCGAGCTCGTCGAGCGGCTCGGACTGCGGCCGGAACGGTTGGCGACGGCGACGCTGCGGCGGGGCGAGGGCTGCACGACCTGTGACGACAGCGGCACCCTGGGCCGCACGGCGGTCAGCGAGGTGCTGCCCATCGACGGCACGCTGCGGGACCTGGTGGTCGAACGGGCCTCCGAGCGGCAGCTGGCGGGGCAGGCGCGGCGAGCCGGGGTGCGGACGTTGCGCGCGGACGCGATCGACCGGGCGCTCGTCGGCACGATCACCCTCGCCGAGGCGCTGCGCGTCACCCCGGACCCGGGTTGACCCCGAACGGGCACCGGTACCATCGCAGCCGACCCCCGCCCGTTCGCAGGAAGGTCACGCGTGCCAACCCGAGACGAGATCATGGAGGCCCTCGGCACCGTCGAGGACCCGGAGATCAACAAGCCCATCACCGAGCTCGGGATGGTCGAGGACATCGCCATCGAGGGCAGCCGCGTGGGGGTGAAGGTCAAGCTGACGATCCCGGGCTGTCCCCTGAAGGACCGCATCACCAAGGACGTGACCGACGCCGTGATCCAGCTGCCGGGCGTCGACGACGTCCAGGTCGCCTTCGGCTCCATGACCGACGAGGAACGTCAGCAGCTCTCCAGCGACCTGCGCGCGGAGAAGGGCGCGGCCAACCCGGAGATGGACATCCCGTTCGCGGCCGCGGACTCCAAGACCAAGGTCATCGCCGTCGCTTCGGGCAAGGGCGGCGTCGGCAAGTCCACGGTGACGGTCAACCTCGCCGCCGCGCTCGCGAAGCAGGGCCACAGCGTCGGCGTGCTCGACGCCGACATCTGGGGCTACTCGGTCCCGCGCATGTTCGGGGTCTCCGGCAAACCCGTCGCGTTCGACGGCATGGTCATGCCGCTGCAGGCGCACGGCTGCAAGGTCATCTCGATCGGTTTCTTCACCGACCCCGACCGCTCCGTGATCTGGCGCGGCCCGATGCTGCACCGCGCGCTCCAGCAGTTCCTCGGCGACGTGCACTGGGGCGACATCGACTTCCTGCTGTGCGACCTGCCGCCGGGCACCGGTGACATCGCCATCTCGCTGGCGCAGATGCTGCCGAACGCGGACATGCTGGTGGTGACCACACCACAGCAGGCCTCCCAGAAGGTGGCCCTCCGCGCCGGCAAGGCCACGGAGCAGACCGGGATGAAGGTCGCCGGGGTGATCGAGAACATGGCCGGCTTCACCGATCCCGACAGCGGCACGACCCACGACATCTTCGGCTCCGGCGGAGGCGACGAGCTCGCCGCGGCGCTCGAGACCGACCTGGTCGGGCGCATCCCGATCGATCCGCGGCTGCGCGAGGGTGGCGACGCCGGCGTGCCGCTGGTGGTCTCGCACCCGGACGTCCCGGCCTCGCAGGCCATCCTCTCCGTGGCGGAGCAGCTGTCCGCCCGGGCCCGCTCGGTCGTCGGTCGGAGCCTGCCCCTGACGGTGTCGTGAGCGGAGCTCACCGGTCGCGGGTGCCCCGCCCGACGTGCGTCACCGGTCCCAGCAGCGCACGGGCGGCGCGGGCGGCGAGCACCCCGACCCCCAGGCCGGCCAGCACGTCGCTCGGGTGGTGCACCCCGACGTAGCAGCGTGACACGCCGACGGCGGCCACCCCGCCGGCCAGCACCAAGAGGTGGCGGTGCGAGAGCTGCGGCGCCACCCCGGACGCCATGGCGGCGGCGACGGCCGCGTGGCCGG
>SKTG01000302.1 GCA_007118045.1 Nitriliruptoraceae bacterium | reverse complement strand
GCCACCGCCGGCCCCCTCGAAGGACAACGCCTCGAACCCGTCATCCACGACGACACCTTCTGGTTCGTCTGGACCGCCTTCCGCGACGACACCAGGATCGTCGAACCATGACGACCATCCCGGCGCCGGGCCGGCGCAGGCCCTCTGCGGTGACGGCGCCGCACTACCGTCAGCGAGGGTCGTCGATGCAGCCTCGACGGGGGTTGTCGGCCTCGCCCTCACCAGCCGGGATCAGCCCGGGTGGGGCGGTGTGATCGTGGACCTGGTCACCGTGACCGTGACCCGGTCGCAAACCGGCCGGATCGAGTCCGGGTGCGGCCTGGTGGTTGTGATTGGCATCACCGAACCCACAACCGGGTCGCGGCTGGAGGTCGTCCGTCGCGGATGCCGGCGCAGCCATGGCTCCCGCGAGCAGTGCGGTCGAGGCCAGCAGTACGCGCGCGTTCGCTTTCACCGTAGCTCCTCCATCGACGTCAGGTGGCGATGGACCCTACCCGAGCCGCATCCCCGTCGATCTCGATGGATGGCCGAGGCTCGGGTGCATCAGCCCGCATGGGGTATCAGGCCGACGATGGCCTGCCGAGGCGATCGACCTCCTCAGCGTCCGGGGCGATGGCCTCGTCGAGAACGAGGCCGAGAGCGTCTGACCAGGAACGGTTCATCACGATCCTCGTGTCGGTGGTCTGAAGCAGCTACCAGCTCGCGGTGACACAGCTACCAGCGCGAGCCACCCGGCTCGGGCCGCCCCTCGTGTCGGAACCATCCGGACGACATCGCCATTCCACGAGCGCCACCCGTACGGCGGTCGCGGCAGGTCGGCCTGGAGGCCTGGTCGTTCGGCGGGAGTCTCGCACGTCCCGTGCCGTCCTGCCAGACGGTGATCGCGAGGGCTCGCCAGCAGACCCCCCGTAGCTCTACGTACCGCGCGAGCCGGTCCCGTTGGCGACGGCCGCCGCGGACAGCTCTGCGGGTCAGTAAGGGAACTCACGCCCAGTTGGTCGGGAAGTGCTCGGGATCCGGGCCGATCCGTGCTCCGCGATCGAGCAGGTCGATGGTCTGCATCTCGTCGTGCGTGAGCTCGAACGAGAACACGTCGGCGTTCTCCGCGATGCGCTCACGCTTCACCGACTTCGGGATCGTCGCGCTCTCGTGCTGGAGCGCCCACCGGATCGCGACCTGGAACGGGGTCCTGCCCTTCACGCTGGCGATGCGCCGGATCTCGGGCACCTCGTCGACCCTGCCGACCATCAACGGGGACCAGCCCGCGTGCTGGATGGAGTGGGCGCGACAGAACCGCAGCAGTTCCGGCTGCACGAGGTAGGGATGGAACTCGACCTGATCGACCATCGGAACGATCCTCGCCTGCGGCAGCAGATCCTCGAGATGGACGATCTGGAAGTTGGAGACCCCGATGGCCCGTGCCCTGCCTCGCCCGTAGACGTCCTCCAGCACCCGCCACGCTTCCTGGTACCCGGGGACCGGCCAATGCAGCAGCACCAGGTCCACCACCTCGACACCCAGCCGCTCGAGCGAGGACTCGATGGACGCGTGCGTCGCCGCTGGGCCGGCAACGATGTCGTCGTTCCACACCTTGGTCGTGAGGAAGACCTGCTCGGTATCGACAGGGCTGGTCGCGATACCTCGCCCGACCGCCTCCTCGTTGCCGTAGAAGGAGGCCGTGTCGATATGGCGATATCCGAGCTCGAGGGCGGCGCTGACCGCCTCGGCGACGCCCTCGACCGACCCCAGCGCCGGTGCTCCTGGCGACGTCTTGTGTCGCGGGGTCCACACACCGGCCGTGCCGAGGCCGAGCCACGGCATGCGTACCCCGTTGGACAGCGTCGTGCAGGCGCTCAGCCCACTGACGGTTCGTGTGACCGTGTCCACGGTGACCACCTCCCATCTCCGCGTGGCGGGTCCCGTCCGGCCGGTGTGGACTCATGTCACGTGGTCACGGGCGGATCAGCGGCGCCTCGGCGGCCATCCGGGCCTGCAACTGCCGGTCCCAGACACCCGAGCAGAACACGACCTGCTCGGTGATGCGCCCGACGTCGTCGAGGCGCCAGAGGTGCAGTTCACGCACGACCTGTCCGCCTCGCTCCTCTTCCTGATGCCACTCGCACCGCACGAGGAGGTCCCCGGCGACGGTCGGCTCGGCATCGAAGGACGCGAACCGGCCCGGACCGGGCAGCCCGGTGCCCGTCGTCTCGGCGACGGCGTCGCGACCCTGGACCTGGAAGCGCCAGTTCGGCACATGGGCGTCGAGCAGCACCGCCGAGCGGTACAGCTCGGCGAGCGCGTCGACGTCGCCCGCCTCCACCGCCGCGCGATAGCGCTCGGCGAGGCCGTTCGTGTCGGTGATCACCTGGGACTGTGACATCGTCGTTTCCCTCCGTTCGTTCCGGTGCGGACACCGTGACGGTCGCGGGTTGCAGCCCACCAGCGGCCCGGTTGCGGCCCGCCGACGGGCACCGATCTCTGCCCAGGAGGGCACCGCACGACACAGCACACACCGCCGGTCGTGACGAGATCGACGCGAGGGCCGCCGCGAGGGTGGCGACGGTCTCCGGGACGACGACCGCGAGGTGGCTGGCAGCTCAGCGGTGCTCGTGATCCGGGTCGTTGGCCACGTGTGCCGAGTGTCCGGAACCCGCGGCAGGTGCGTCGTCGACGAGCTCGGCGATGCCCGAGAGGGCCACGTCCACGGCGCCCGGCCCGTCGAGCCTGCCGCCGACCTCGACGAGCACGTCGAAGCGTGCGGGCCCCAGGCGGTCGGAAAGCGTGTCGCGGGCGTCGGCGAGGCGGGCCGCATCGGCACCGTACGCGCCCGTGTCGGCCGTGCGTTGGGCGCCGTAGAGCTGTGCGGCCAGCTCATCCGCGCCGAGGTCGACGAGCAACACCACGAGGTTGCGCAGCGTCGTCCACTGGTGCGTCCAGTCGCCAGCGCGCCGCCAGTGGCGGATGACCTCGGGGAACGCGCGCAGCGCGTCGCGGGGCGGGTGGTGTCGGGCTCGCAGCGTGGCGATGCCGACCCTCGCGACCCCCTCGAGGAAGCGGTCGGCGACCGGTTCGGCCACCGCGAGTGCCTCGGCGAGCAGCTCCAGTGCCCCCTCGGGGTCGTCGTCTCCGAGAGCCTCGGCGTACACGTAGCGCGCCCAGGCACGGTGCCCGGGGTTGCCGAGCTCGTCAGCTGCTGCGAGTCCGGCGAGCGCGGCCTCGACCGCGGCTTCCCGGTCATCGCCGTAGGCCAGCGAGAGCACGCCGTGCACCTGTGCCCACACGTGCTCGTACGCGTCGCCCTCGCGGCACGCGACGTCGCGTGCGATCCGGGCGTGCTCGCGGTGCTCCGCGAGCCGACCCTCGTAGATGGAGGCGGACCACAGCGCGGCCAGAGCCGGGAACGTGCTCCGCCCGGTGCGTTGAGCTGCAGTCAGCGCGCGTTCAGCGAGCTGGCGGGTGCGGTCGAGCTCACCGCGGTTGCTGATCCCGATCGCCACCGCGCCCAACACGGTGGGCTGGAGCGGATGGTCGGCCGCGGTCGGGAGCCGGGCAGCTTCCTCGGCCCATTCGAACACCTCCGCGCGCAGCCGGAAGATCGCGAACACGTACAGCGCGGTCGCCAGCCGCAGCGCCAGGTCGGCGTCGCCGTGGGTGATCGCCCAGCGGTGGGCGGCCCGCAGGTTGGCGAGCTCGGCCTCGAGCAGGGCGACCCCTCCAGCCTCGCCGGGTCCGCGCACCTCGATGTCGGCGCGCTCGGCGAGGTCGACGAACCAGGCGGCGTGGCGGGCCCGGAGCGCCGGTTCCTCCTCGCGGTCGGCCAGCCGTTCGGCGGCGTAGTGGCGCAACGTCTCCAGGAGCCGGTACCGGGGCGGCTGCACGCGGGGGTCCACCTCCACCATGGAGCGGCGGACGAGCTCGGCGAGCGACCCGGCGACCTGTACAGCCTCCTGCTGGTCGCCGGCGCACACGCCCTCCACCGCGGCCAGCGTGAAGCCGCCCGAGAACACCGCGAGTCGCTCGAACAGGCGCCGTTCGGGCTCGTCGAGGAGCCCGTAGGACCACTCGACGACCGCAGCGAGGCTGCGGTGGCGCGGCACGGTGCGCGATCCGCGGGTCAGTAGCTCGAACCGCTGACCGAGGCGACGGGCTATCTCGGAGGGCTGGAGGGCGGGGACAAGTGCCGCCGCGAGCTCGATCGCCAACGGTAACCCGTCCAGCTGCCGGCAGATCTCGGCGACCGCGTCCACCGTGCTGGCATCGGCGCGGAAATCGGCTCGATGGGCGCTCGCCCGGTCGGTGAACAGCCGGACAGCGGGCGCCTCGTCTCCGACGGGGTCGGTGGGCAGCGGCGGCACATGCCAGACCTGCTCGCCATCGGTGGCGAGCGGCTCCCGGCTCGTCGCCAGCAGCGTCACGCTCGGGCACCTGCGCAGCACGTGCTCGACGAGGCGCGCGCTGGCCTCCGCGACGTGCTCGCAGTTGTCGAGCACGAGCAGTAGCTCCCTGCCGACCAACGCCCCGAGGATGGCGTCGGTGATGCTGCCGTCGGCCCGCGGCCGTGCGCCGAGCACGTCCGCGACGGTGTGACCGACCGCCTCCGCGTCCGCCGGCGCGAGCTCGCACCACCACACGCCATCGGGATGACGATCGACGACCGCACCCGCCACGTGCTGCGCGAGGCGGGTCTTGCCGACGCCGCCGGGCCCCGTGAGCGTGACCAGCCGGCACCGTTCCAGGAGTCCGGAGACGACCTCGGTCTGGTGTCCACGACCGACGAAGCTGGTGACCGGCTCCGGCAGGTTGCCTGGCCGCTGGGGCCCGGCGCTACGTGGCCACGTGTCGGCGTGCCGTGGCCCGCCGGCGTCGGAGCCTGCGGCCGCGGGAGGTGGCATGACCTCCGGTGACTGCTGCAGGATGTCGGTCTCGAGCCGCGCGAACATCGGCGAGGGCTCGAGACCGAGCTCGTCGGCGAGCCGAGCACGCAGCCGCCTGAGGACCTCCAGGGCGTCGCTCTGCCGGCCGGCACGGGCCAGCGCGGTCATGAGCTGCCCGTGCGGCCGCTCGCGCAGCGGATGCTCGGCCGTGAACGCCTCGAGGTCACCCACGACGCCTGCGTCGTGGCAGAGCAACCGGGCGGCGAACGCGTCCTCGGTCACGGTCAGCCGCAGCTCCTCCAGGCGCACCGCCTCCGGCCGGGCGAACTCCTCGTGGGCGAACTCGCCGTACGCCGGGCCGCGCCACAGCGCCAAGGCCTCGCCGAAGGCCGCAGCGGCCCCCGGTGCATCGTCGCCCAGGCGTGCTCGAGCGGCCACCATCAGGCGTTCGAACCGGCGGGCGTCCACCTCGTGCTCGTCGAGCACCAGGCGGTAGCCGTGCGCGTCGGACTCCAGCGGTGGATCCTCGCCGAGCGCGGCACGCAGCCGCGACACGTAGGCGTGGAGCCCCTTGGGTGCGCTCGGCGGTGGCTCTCCGGCCCACAGCACGTCGATCACCCGCTCGACGTCGACGGACGCGCCGCCGTGGACGAGCAACAGCGCGAGCAGCCGACGCTGCATGCGACTGCCGATGCGGACACGCACGCCGTCGCGGGCCGCCTCCACCGGTCCAAGGACCGAGAAGCGCATGGAAGCCTCCACGGACCGGTCTCCACGGTACGCAGCGGGCCAGGCCGCGACAAGGCGCCCCGAGCGGCTACACCCGAGCCGCCGGACGTGCCCCAGGGCGGAGCACCAGGCCACGGGCGTCGTCGAAGCCGGACGAGTCGACAGGCTCGCCGGGTCGCCTCGTTATCCTCCCGACGGCGAGGGAGGCCCCATGGATCGGATCACGGCGTTGGATCGGACCGTCACGGCCCCGGTCGTACCCGACGGTCTCGACACCCCCGCCGTGATCGTCGATCTGGACCGCGTGGACGCGAACATCGAGCGGATGCAGGCGCTCCTCGACGGTCGCGGCGTCGCTCTCCGACCCCACGCCAAGACCCACAAGAGCCCGTTCTTCGCTGACCGGCAACTCGCTGCCGGCGCCGTCGGCATCACCGTCGCCGTCCTCGGCGAGGCGGAGGTCATGGCCGACGCCGGCATCGAGGACATCTTCGTCGCCTATCCCCTATGGGCGGTCGGTGCGAAGGCGAGGCGGCTCGTCGACCTCGCAGGACGCAGCCGTCTGGCCGTCGGCGCCGACTCCGTCGAGGGCGCGGAGCAGCTCGGTCGCGCCGCTGCTCAGGGTGCCGCGCGGTTCGACGTGCTCATCGAGGTCGACCCCGGTGAGGGGCGGACCGGAACCGATGCCAGCCGGGTCGTCGACGTGGCCCGTGCCGTGACCGACGCCGGGCTCACGCTCCGCGGCGTCTTCACCCACGGCGGTCACGCCTACCGCGGTCCCGAGCGGGTCGCCGGGGCCGCCGACGACGAGGGAACGACGCTCGGGGCTGCGCTCCACGCCCTCAACGACGCCGGCTTCGACCTCCCGGTCGTCAGCGCCGGTTCCACCCCGACGGTCGCGGCCGCCTCCGCTGCCCCGATCACCGAGGAACGGCCGGGCACGTACGTCTTCGGTGACCGTCAACAGGTCAACCTCGGTGGCTCCGACCCGGGAACCCTCGCGCTCGCCGTCGCCGCCACCGTTGTGAGCACCGCCGTCGCGGGTGGCTGCGTCCTCGACGCCGGCGCGAAGGCCATCGCCAAGGACAAGCCGGACTGGCTCGCGGGCCACGGCGTCGTGCCGCAGCTGCCGGGGGCGATCATCCGGTCCGTCTACGACCATCACGCGGTGCTCGAGCTCCCGGAGGATCTCCCCCGGCCCCGCGTCGGCGACGTCGTCGCCGTCGTCCCGAACCACGTCTGTCCCGTCGTGAACCTCACCGACGAGCTCGTCCTCACCCGCGCCGGGGAGACCGTCGAGCGGCTGCCCGTCGCCGCGCGCGGACGCAACAGCTGAGCGACGGCACGCCCGGCCGGTCCCGTGCCGCAGCGAGGCCAGGCGCCCGCCCGCGTCCGCGCTGAAGGGAGGTCAGGCGCGTCTGCTCGCGTCCGTGCCGGAACGGCTCGCCCGGTGATGCGTCGGGGTGCCGCGGTGAGGCGGCGCGGCGTCGAACAGCCGGGCCACGGCACCGAGCTGGTCGAGCATGCTCGGGATGGCCAGGCGCGTCCGGTCGTAGGTGGCGACCATCGCCGGGTCCGGCACGGTCGTCTCGTCGACGGCGTGGTCCGGTGGGGCCAGGGCAACCAGCGCCGCGGGCAGATCGTCGGCCCGCCCCAGACCCACGAGCCCGAGCGCCGCGGCACCGAGCGCGGAGCCCTCCGCCTGCCCGGCAACCGTGATCGGGTGTCCGAGCGCGCCGGCCAGGACCTCCCGCCACAACGTGGACCGGAACGCCCCGCCCGTCACCCGCACCTCGGTCACGGGTTCGAGCCGCTCGAGCTGGTCCACGATCGTCGACAGCTGCAGGCTCACACCCTCGATGGCGGCGCGGATCAGGTGGGCGCGGGTGTGACCGCGTCGGAGTCCGAGGAAGGCACCCGGCAGGTCGGGGTCCCAGAGCGGGGCACGCTCGGACAGCAGGTACGGGAGCATCACCAGACCGTCGCTGCCGGGCGGGACGGTCGCGGCCAGCTCCAGCAACGCCCTGTCCTGGCCCTCCGGCCGGTCGCCGTCGACGCCGGGGGCCAGGACGTCGCCGGCCCAGCGGACGACGATGCCCCCGTTGCTGACCGCTCCACCCACGACGTAGGCGTCCTCGGTGAGCGCGTAACAGAAGAGCGCCTCGTCGAGCTCAGTGGGGGGTGCGGGGACCACCGCCCGCGCGGCCCCGCTCGTCCCCAGCGAGAGACCCACCTGTCCGGCGCGCACGGCGCCCGTGCCGAGGTTGCCGAGGGGCCCGTCGGCGCCCCCGAGCACCACGGGGAGCCCCGCTGGCAGCCCGGTGCGCTCGGCCACCCCCGCGGCGAGCGGTCGGATCGCGGTGGGGGCGGCGACCTCGGGCAGCTGATCCGAGCTGACGCCGACGAGCTCCAGCGCGGTCGGATCCCAGCGTCCCGTGGCGAGCTCGAGCAGGCCGGACCCGGACGCCGAGGAGAGCTCGGAGACGAGCTCCCCGGTGAGCTCGAGCAGGACGAGCTCCTTCATCCCGAGCCACCAGCGGACGTCGGCGGCGAGCGCCGGCTCGTGGCGTGCCATCCACAGCAGCTTGGTCAGGGGCGACATCGGGTGGATCGGGGTGCCGGTGCGCTGGTGCAGCCTGCGGCCGAGCGCGTCGACCCGTAGCGACCGGGCTTCCTCGCTCGCCCGGGCGTCCGCCCAGGTGATCAGCGGGGTCAACGGTCGTCGGTGCGCGTCGAGACCGACCAGGCCGTGCATCGCCGCGCTGACCGCGATCCCGACCACCTCGGCGTCGCCGCAGGCCTCGACGCAGGTGGTGAGCGCGTCCGCGACGGCCGCCAGGATCACTTCGGGATCCTGGGTCTGTTGGTCCGGCTCGGGCTCGAGGAGCGGGTACTCCCGGATCGTCACCTGCCGCCAGGGCCGGTCGAGGCCGAAGGCGACCACCTTGGTGCCCGTGGTGCCGACGTCCAGCCCGAGGATGACGGTGGCGGGGGGCGGAGGCTCGACGTTCATGACGACCCGAGGCTAGGCGCGTGGTCCACCCCGACGACGGCCGACCCCCCGAGCCGAGCCACCGACGGGCTCCACGAGCGGGGGGTCGCCCCTGATCCCACCACGGCGGCGGGGCACCGACGTGCGACGGCGGCAGCGAGCAGGTCCATGGGGCGCAGCCTCGCCCAGCAGCGCCAGGGCGGCAAGCGGTTGCCAGCGGTTGTCGTGAGCGAAGCCATCGGGTTGCCGTGCTGGGTGGCCGACGGCAGGATGGCGTCGCCGTCCTCATCGCGACCCCGGAGCCCACCCATGTCCGTCAGCGCCGCACCGACGGACACCGCAGCGCGGATCGGCGACGCGACCGACACCCTGCCCGACGAGCGCGTGCAGGCGTTCGTGGCCGAGCAGCTCGCCGGCGTCGATCTCGACGGACGCAGCCTGTGCGTCCTGGTCCCCGACGGGACCCGGAGCTGCCCGTTGCCCCTGTTGCTCGAGGCGGTGCACCGTGCGGTCCACGGCCGGGCCAGCGCCGTGACGGTGCTGATCGCCCTGGGGACGCACGCGGCCATGGGCG
>SKTG01000227.1 GCA_007118045.1 Nitriliruptoraceae bacterium | reverse complement strand
TCGGTCGCCGATGAACCTGGACGAGGTGCGCCCTTTCCTCGACCCGAACGTCACCTACGGCGCGGGCGCCGTGACCGAGCTGCCCGCGACCGTTGCCGCGTTGGGAGCGCGCCGCACGCTGCTCGTCTGCGGCAAACGCTCGTTCGAGGCCTCCGGTGCCGCCGTGATCCTGCCGCAGCTGGCGGACCTGGGCGAGGTGCGACGCTGGGACGACTTCCGCCCCAACACGGACGCGGACGACCTCGCCGACGGGCTCGACGTGCTCCGCGGGTTCGAGCCGGACCTGATCCTCGGCGTGGGTGGCGGCAGCGCGATGGACATGGCCAAGCTGCTGGCCGCGTACGCCACGACGCAGGGTGACGTCCGCGAGGTCATCGAGGCGGGCACGCGGATCGAAGCACGAGGCCCGCAGCTCGTGCTCGTGCCGACGACCAGCGGCTCCGGGAGCGAGGCGACCCACTTCGCGGTCGTCTACGTCGGCCAGCAGAAGCACTCCATCGCCGGGCCCGCGATGCGCCCGGACCGGGTCGTGCTCGACCCGCAGCTCAGTCGCAGCGGGTCGTCCTACCAGCGCGCCACCTCCGGCATCGACGCCGTGTGTCAGGCCATCGAGAGCCTCTGGGCAACGGGAGCGACCGACGACAGCCGCCGGTTCGCCCGGGCCGCTCTCGGCCTGCTGCTCGACGACCTCGACGCGTTCGTCCACGACCCCTCCGAGGAGAACGCCGGGCCGGTCTGCCTCGGCAGCCACCTCGCCGGTCGAGCCATCGACATCTCCAGGACGACCGCCGCCCATGCGCTCTCCTACGGCTTCACCAAACGACACGGGATCAGCCACGGGCACGCGGCGGCACTCACGCTGGGCCCGTTCATCGAGGTCCACGCCGCGGCAGGCGCCGACGACCTGCAGCCGGGCACGACCGCCGAGGACCACGGCGAGGTGATGCGAGAGATCGTCACCGTCCTGGGGGCGACGGACGGACCCTCGGCAGCGGAACGCTTCCGTGCGTGGATGGATCGGCTGGGACTCGAGCCGAGCCTGCAACGACTGGGGGTCGCCGACGACCTCGATGCGTTGGCCCAGGGTGTCAACCTCGAACGGCTGGGCAACAACCCGGTGGCGTTCGATGCAGAGGGTCTCCGATCGGTGCTCCGACGAGCCTGTTGATCCGCACGTCATGAGCGCTCGCGTCGGACGGTTCACCGAGGCAGGTGGTCGGGCTCAGGCAAGGAGCTCGGAGAGCTCGAGGTCGGCCAGCAGGTGGTCTGCGATCGGCGTCGTGACCCCCTGGACCGGGCCGTCGCACAGCAGCCCGAACCCGTGTGTCAGGTAGGCACGGGCACCGAGCTCGAGCAGCGCCGCCGCCAACGTCGGTGTCGTCATCGCGGCACCGGGGCTCGTCTGGTCGAGGACGGCCAGGTCCTCGGTCCGCGCGGCGACGGCGGCGACCTCGTGCTCGCGGGTCCCGCGCTCCACACTCTTGAGCTCGACCCGGCCGACGGTCCCCGCGACTGAGTCGATCACGAACTCCCTCGGCCGCAGCAGCAGGTCCGCGTCCGACAGCCGCATGGCCCTCGCCAGGTCACCGAGGTGCTCGGCGCCGTAGCGGTGCCCTTCCTCGAAGAGGGTGACGAGATCGGCTCCGAGCCGGCGTGCGCAAGCCAGGACGTCGCCGAGCGTGGCGTCGGCCTCGACGATCACTTCCCCGTCAGTCGCCGGTAGGGCTGCGAGCGTGTCGGGAGCTGGCCCCACGAGCAGCAGGTCGCGGGGACGGTGACGCTGCCGTCGGTGGTCGGCGACCAGTCGCTCCGTCGCCTCCGTCGTGGAGGAGATCGCCACGACCAGCACGCTCGGTGGCGACACCAGTGACCGGTCCAGCCGCTCGCCGATGCTGGACCACACGGCGGGGGTACCGGCGAGGTCGAACGCCGCCCGCCGCAGCCGGACCTGGTGCATGTCCCGCGCGGCCGGGTGCTCGAGCTCGTTGAGGGAACGGGCGAGTACGCCCGGGAGGACCGGGCCGAGCGCTTCCGCGTGCAGGCTCGACGGCGCGGCCAGCGCCGACGCTCCCGCCAGCGGGACGCCGGCTGCGGCCAGAGACAGCAGCCGGTCGGGTGCGGCGAGCTCCGCAGAGGATGGCACCCGGGGCCCGGCACCGTGCCGGCTCGCGTACAGCTGGTGCGCGGCGAAGACGCGGTTGGGGACAGGGACCGGGAGGCCCTCCAGGGTGGCATCGGGGCCGAGCACAGCGTCGGATGCAGGACGGTCACTGACGACCGCGCCGCCGAACGCCCGGACCGCCTCCAGCGCGTCGCTCAGTGGGCCGTCCAGGTGCGTCTGGCCGAGCAGCGCCACGGTCGGCGAGGCCTCGCGCAGCAGCGCGGGATCCTTCGCCCATCCAGGGGCGATCGCGTGGACGCTGTCGAGGTCCTCCACCCAGGCGGGGTCGACGTCGTGGACGGCGACGCGTGGGGCCTGCACCGGGGCGGTGAGCAGGCCGCGTCCCATCGTCGCCAAGCGGTGCGCGGACACGAGGCCGTCCAACCCACGGCCGGACGGTCGAGCGACCTGCAGCTCGACGCCGTCGAAGCTGCCCAGACTTCTTCGATCGATCGTGGTCGGCTCCAAGCCAGCTGCGGCGAAGACCTCGAGCACTTCAATGACCAGCGGGCGGCGCGCGAGCCCGCGGAGGAGCAGCACGCGGCCCCGCTCGACCGCGGCCCAATCCAGGCGCTGCACGAGCCGGAGCGCGTGTTCGTCGACGGTGCGGAAAAGCAGGGTGGGGTGCGGTACGAGCGCCGGGAGGATCGTCCCGGCGTCCTGCATCGGTCGCAGGTCCGTCAACGCACTGGGACCGAGCCACTCCTTCTGGAGCGCTGGATCGTCGGTGACGGCGGCGACCCCGGCTTCGGGACCGGACGACTCGAGGTCGAGCAGCGCTTCAGGACGCATGGCGGGACTCCGGGGCATCGACGATGCCGGCGAACGGCAGGTCCAGGCCGACGCGCTGCGCGACGAGACGCCGGAGGTAGCGGGAGTCGTCGGTCGCGTAGGTGTGACGTCGCCCGTGGCGGTTCAGCACGAACCCGAACCCGTGGGTCTGGTAGACGCTGCCGCCGGTCAGCTCCACCGCGGCCAGCAACCTGGAGTCGACCGCCCGGGGGACCGGGGCCCACCCGCCGATGTCGGCCAGGACGGCGCGATGGCACGCGATCGCCCCACCGGCGACGCGGCCTCCGAAGCGTTCGGACGCCAGCCTCCGCCGAACGGTGACGTCCAGGGCACCGAGGTAGATGTGCTCCGCCGCCTTCCCCACCACGGACGCACCGGAGAAACGCAACGCGAGCAGCAGGTCCGTGACGTGGGACGGGCCGTAGAGGTCGTCGTCGTCCATCTTCACCACGACCGCGCCGGACGCCGCCGCGGTCGCGACGTTCAGGACCTCGCCGAGCGGCGCCGCCTCGGGTACCGGCAGCACCGTCATCGGCAGCTCCGGGTCGGGTCGCGGCACGAGGCTCGGGTCGAACCCATGTGCGGCCACCACCAGCTCGAGGGGGCGGTGGTCCTGGTAGGCGACCCGCTCCACCGCAGCGCCGATCAGCTCGGGCCTCATGCTGGCGAGGAGGACCGTCACCGGCACCCGGTAGGCCGGCGACGCGGGATCGCCCTGCGTGGCGAGCTCACTCGCCTCCGGTGGGTCCGCGGACCGCGTCCCGGCGCCCGGGACCGTCCCGTGATCCGCGATCGCCGCTCGCCGCAGCCCCACGCTCGTGAGCTCCTGGGTCCAGGGATCCGACAGGTCGAGCGCGCTCGAGCGAGCCAGTACGTCCTGCACCCGGCGGGACACCCCCGGCAGGGCGGGCACGTCCTCCCGGAAACGGACCGGCACACCGAGCGCCGCGAGCTGCAGAACGGATCGGCTGACCGAACCGTCGGCTGCGCCTGAGGACAGCTCCACGAACCGCGGGAGGTCGGCGTCGCCCTCCACCTCCGCCACCGCGCGGTCCAGCGATCCGGGCTCGACCGTCACCGGGCCGCGCCGCCCGGGGCGCCGACCCATCGGGTTGTAACGCACGAGGTCGATCGCCTGCCACGCCTCAGCGTCGCGCGCCCTCGGCTGGTCGCTCACCCGCAGCGTCGACAGGAACCGTGACGAAGCAGGATCCGAACGCTTGAGCGACCTCCGCTGGTCGGGGACCACGAGCGCCGGTACCGGCCCGTCCGGGGTGGCCAGCAGGACCTCGACGCCCTCGCGGTCCTCACCGTCCGTCTCGGGCTCCCCGCCCTCCTCGGCCACCAGGACCACGGGGCCCGGGTGGAGCCTGGCCACGGTGAGTGCGCGCACGCACGCCGTCCACCGCTCGCGGTCGAACCGGAGCAGGATCCCCTCCGCCGGACCCCGGCCCCGCAGGTGCTGCTCCCACCCCGGGGTGTCCAGCGTGACCAGTTGGACCTCGAGGCGGCTCATCGGCTGGAAGCGTGCGACGAGCCGCGGCCCGGCGGTGGCAGCGTCGGTCACGAGCACCCAACGGCCCCCCGGGAGCAGCTCGTCGAGCTGTAGGCCGATGTCCAGTAGGCTCCGAGGCCGGTCCGTAGCGGAACTGGGAGCAGAGGTGGACGGAGAGGCGCCGGAGACGGTGACCATGGTCTCGGCCCTCCCGAACCGGCTCGTGCTCTCTCGCCTCCAGGGGGCGCTCCCCGGCTCCAACGACCGGCTGCACGCCCAGGTCGCCGCTCTGGGGGTGGCGGGACGTGGAGGCGAGGAGCCTAGCTCGCCCGATGCGCGCCGCCAGGAGGACGATCCACCCGGCCGGGACGCCGAGGTGGCCGACACGGTGGACCTCGAGGCGGCCGCGCACAGCTCGGGCCTCGAGCCGATCCGGGTCAGCGGCTGCCCACCAGAGCTGGTCGCCACGCTCAGCCGGAAAGCGGACCGACACCCGGTCCGTTCGGATCGGTCACCCCCCGCGCACGTCGACCTCGTGCGACCTGCCCGGCTGTTGCGACGCATCGTCGAACTCCGTGAGCGCGCCGAGCACCTGCACGTGCATCCGCCGGAGGTCGCCGGTGCGCTGGTCGCCGCCATCGACGACGTGACCGACGCCGAGGACCTCGACCCGGGGATGCTCCTCGCCGAGCGTCTGTGGCGACGCCTGAACCTCGGCTGCACGCTCGTCCTCGAGGCGGACGGCGCAGCTCGCCCGGCGTCGGACGGCGGGGCTCCTGGTGGTCGAGTCGGACGCCGGCTCGCGGACGACCCGGTGAGGCAGGCGATCGCCCGTGATCGCCTTCCCCCCTTGCGGGACGAGGCGACCGGGGTGTGGCGTCGGGTGCCGACCTCCCTCATCGTGGTGGCGCTGCACGAAGCGACACGGGAGGCAGCCGTCGACGGACTACGCCGTCTGCTGGACGATGTCTGGGACGCGGCGTTGTACGTCCCCCACGCCCCGGCGAGCATGCGATCGTTGCTGCGGGCCGAGTTCGGGAGCGATCCCCGCGTCCTCCGCGACGACGCCCCGCTGCCCCTTGGCATCCCGTACGTCGTGCACACCTCGATCGACGTGCCGTTGACCACCGAGATGGTCGCCATCCTGACCCGGCGGACCCTGCGACGCGACGTCTCGGTCGTGCGTGTCCTCCTCCCGGGGGAGGAGGATCGGCCACGCCACCTGTCGGTGACCAGGAGCGCAGCGCTCGACCGCAGCTCATCCGGACGACACCCGCTCGAGGGCCCGTCGTCGGTCCCGGACGAGGGAGCCGTCGACCACCTCGCGAGGGATGCCGGTCTGGAGTGGGTGCTCCCGGAGCGTCTCGGGCTGGCGCCCGAGACCGACGACGGACCTGCGGATCTCCTCGGTCCGTCCGCCGCCCTGTCCGAGGACGAGCTCACCGCGATCGCTCGTCTGCAGGTCGAGATGGCACAGGAGCAACGAGCGCGGCAGCGGGCCGAACACCGACTCGCCGTGGCCACCGCCGACCTCGAGGAGCAGACCGCCGCCCGCGAACGAGCCGAGTCCAGCTTGGCCGACTCGGCGTCCGGGTCCTCACGGACCCCCGCCGAGGCGTTCGAACGGGTGCGCCGGCGGCTCCGTCGCTGACGTCGGTCGCGAGAGCTGACGTCAGCGGCACCTCGTAGGAGCGCAGCAGGCGTGCGCTACGCTCCCGCGTTCCTCCATTCCCTGGCCGCCGCCGATCCTGGGGCGTTCGGCAGCGAGAGGACGAGTTCCCATGACGCAGGCCCCCAAGTTCGACGTGACCGTCGGTATGCCCGTCTACGACGACCCCGAGGGGCTTCGACGGACCGTGCCGACGATCTTCTCGCAGACCTGGGCCGGTCGTATCCGGCTGCTCATCATCGACGACGGGAGCGGCCCGGACACCCGCGACGCGATCGAGTCCCTCGCGAGCGCGTACGGCGGCATCGAGGTGATCCGCAACGAGCGGAACCGAGGCCGCCCCCGGGCCCGGAACCAGATCCTGGAGAACGCGGGTGACGGGTACCTCGCTTGGATGGACGCCGGGGACCTGTGGCACCCACGGAAGCTGGAGCTGCAGTTCGCGGAACTCGCGGCTGCGGAGGAGGAGACGCCCGACCAGCACGTGATCTGCGTCTGCCCGCTGCACAGGTACTTCCTCAACCTCGGGACCTCCAAGCTCCTGGTTCCCGAGGTGCAGGGTGATCAGCTGTACACCGCGCTGATGGCGAAGACCTTGTACGCCTACCTGCCGGCGATGCTCGGGCCGGCGGAGGCGTTCCGCAGGGTGGGCTTCGACGAACGGCTCCTGCGCCGACAGGACTACGACCTCCTCGTCCGGTTCCTGGCCGGCGGCGGGAGGCTCGTGAGCACCGACCCCGAGCTGCCGTTGTTCACCTACCTGAAGTCCGACGTTGGCGCGAACGCCCGGGCCGTGGCGCGCGCGAACCGCGTGATCCGCGCGAAGCACGCGTCGTTGTACCAACGCTACGAGCCGGAAGTCGCCAGTCAGATCAAGTACAACCAGCACACCCTGGTCGCACGCTTCCACGAGGCCAACGAGGAACACCGACAGGCAGCGGTCTACCGCTGGCTGGCGCGCGCCGCGGCTTCCGACCCACTGCCGAGTCGGGCACGCCGCCGCGTCGGCCGCCTGGTCCGTCTGGCCGATCCGGTGCGGAAGGCAGGGCAGAGGCGACTGCGGAAGTACGCGCCGCCGGCGAGAAGGGCCCTCGGCTTCGTTCGCCGGGGGGATCTCCGTCGCCTCGCGACGGCGATACGCCGGCGCATCCCGATCCTCCCGGATCCCGCGGGAACCGAGGGTCGAGCACCGACCGCTCCGACCACGGCCTCGCCGGCCGCTCCGGCCGCTCCGGCCACGTCCTCGCCGGCCGCTCCGGCCACGTCCTCGTCAGCCGCTCCGGCCTCTTCCGCCACCCCGTCGACGACCCCTCCCGTCACCCGCTCGCCGGTCCCGTCGCGTGAACAGGGCCGGGCCATCGACGAGCTCGAGGCACTCGTGGCGGCCGAGGCACCGGCGGAGGTCGACGTCTGGCTCGAACTCGAGCAGGCGTACCGCCACGACGGCCGGCTCCACTCAGCCAACGAGGTGTTGAACCGCGCGCTCGGCCAACACCCCGGTGACCACCGCCTCCGCGCCCGTCTCGTAGAACTCCTCGGCCTCCGCCGCGAGTGGCAGGCCGGCGTTCAGGAGTGGCGCGCGCTCCACGAGGAGAACGTCGCCGAGGACGCGTTGACTGCGTCCACCTACCGGCGAGTCGCCCGGGCCTTCCGCGAGATCGATCAGCCTTCGGCGGCGTTCGAGGTCGCCTCCGACGGGCTGCGCCGTTGGCCGCGGGACCAGCGTCTCGACGACGAACTCCACCGGAGCCGCGCGCTCACTCTCAAGTGGGCAGCTGCGATGATCGTCACCGGAACGGTGCCCGAGTCCGAGGAGGATCGCGGCGGCGTGGTCACGGAGCTCGGTTTCCTCGCCGGCGAGGCGGGCCCGGTCGAGGGCGACGTTCGTCTGGGGTCGGGTGACGCTCCGCGGGTCGCGCTCCTACTCAACGGTCACGAGCTGGCTGCGACCTTCGCTTCCCCTGCCCCCGACGGGGCGCCGGTGGGGCGGTTCGCCATCAACTGCAGCGATGTTCTCGACTACCTCGGCGACGGGGACGTCCTCACGATCGAGAGCGAGGGTGCTCCGGTCCTGTGGCCCGAGGGCGGAACCAGGCTCGTGGTGGTGCCCGGTCACGAGAGTCGGTCACGCGAGCTGTTCAAGCGGCTCAAGGCCGGTCACGTGTTCATGAAGTTCGGTCGGCTGTCGCAGGGACACACGCCGGAGAGCAAGCGTGGGATCCTGGCGCTGTACGCCGACATCGCGCGGCTCATCGAGGGCGAGCTCGGCTACACCACCTACCCCTTCTACGGGAACCTGCTGGGGGCGATCCGCGATCACGACTTCATCGGGCACGACGTCGGCGGCTTCGACGTCGCGTACGTCTCCGGTCACGACCAGCCCGAGCAGGTCCGCGGCGAGGTCACGACCATCGCGAGACTCCTCGCTGCCCACGACTACTACGTCCAGTTGCATCCCCACAGCCTGTACGTGCGCAGGAGCCGCAACGAGAACCACTTCGTCGACGTGAACTTCGCCTGGTTCAACCCGAACGGCGAGCTGAACATGTCGTACGGGTGGCGGTACGAGCCGGTCACCGACCGGGACGGCTTCTATCGGCCGCGTCAGGGCGCGATCTTCGGGGAGCTCGTGCCGGTGCCCGGCAACGCCGAAGCGGTCCTCGGACAGCTCTACGGCGAGCATTGGGCGATCCCGATGCAGGGCTTCGATCCCGTCGCCGGCATCGTCCGCGACGACCGCTACCTGATGACCCGGGCCGAGATGGAGGCGCTCGAGGCCGAAGAGCCCGACCGGATCCGGGTGCGGACGGTGCTGACCCCATCGGGTGAGACCCTCCACGTCGGCTAGCGCAGCACCGAGGTCGACCGCGCCAGCGATCCACCTCCGCGTTCGACGCGTCGACACGTGGCCATCCGCGCCTCGCTGCTGATGGTGGATCCACGGCTGAGGTGTGCCTAGGGTCCGGTCGTCGTCCAGGTTTGGCGGGGGTGTCGGTGGGGGAAGGCGAGCTCGCTCCGGGTGTGTACGAGCGGCTCATCGATCGAGCAACACGGCGCACGTTGACGACGCT
>SKTG01000121.1 GCA_007118045.1 Nitriliruptoraceae bacterium | reverse complement strand
TCCTCCCGGACGACGACACGATCCTGCGGGGTGTGCCGATCGCGAGCGCGATCCTGATCCCCGTCGCCAACGGGGTGCTGATCAACCGGATGCACAACCAGCGCCCGGGCCGGGGCCGCAGTCCTGGCCTGATCATGCTGCACGCCTTCTGGTACACGCCGCTGATCGGTCTCGTGACCACCGCGATCGTGATCCTGGTGCCGTTCATCAAGGCGTCGTACCTGGCGAAGCGTTACAAGATCGCCCGGCTGCTGGTCGTCATCCCGAAGGACAGTTACGAGGACGTCGTCGACCACATCATCGGCATCCTGCGGGAGCGCGGCATCGAGGCCGAGCAGGGTGACCCCGCCCGTTCCCTGCGCATCGGTTTCGGGCTGCTCGGCTTCGTGCTCGGGCACATCTTCGCGCGGGAGATGGCCACGGAGCTGCGCTCGGTCCGTGGGCGGGACGCCGACGACGACGTGTTCGAGGTCCTGGTGCACGCCGCGGACCTGACGATCGTCGGTCAGCAGAAACAGTCGGCCCGTGTCCACGCCGTCCTGGCAGAGGGCATCGACGAGCGTCACGTCTACTTCACGTGGGACGACGATGCCCAGGCGCTCGAGGACCGCATGCGCGAGCAGCGGGAGCGGCTGGCGGCCGGCGAGGAGATCGACCTCGACGAGATCCGCCAGATCGTGGAGGACCTCGCGACGCTCGAGCTCGACAAGGAGGAGTGGAGCAACGTCCGGCGCAACCTCTACCGCCTGGAGCGCGACGCGTACGCGCGTGCCGCCGGCGCCAGCCTCGAAGCCCCGGCGTCGCGCACCGCCGGCGCGGAGTAGGCGTCGGCTCGTGCTGGTCCTCCACTACGACGTGACGTCGCCGTCGTCCGCGGTGGCGCTGCTCCGGCTCCAGCCCCTCGCCGACGCCGGAGGGCGGGTCGGGTTCAACGGCTTCGATGCCCTGGGGCTCGAGATCTCCGTCCCACCGACGTTGCCACTGCTCGAGGAGCTGCGCCACGAGAGCGAGCGCGCCGGCGAGCTGGGCCTGCCGATGCGACGGCCGACGCGACAGCCACCCACGTTGCGCTTCCACCTGCTCGGCGAGCTCGCGGCGGCGTACGAGCTCGGCGCTGCCTGGCGCATGGCCGGGCTCCGCGCCTACTGGAGCGAGGACCTCGACGTGGACGATCGCGGGGTCCTGATCGACCTGGCCGTCGCCATCGGCCTGGACCGTGACACGGTCGAGGGGCGTCTGGACGACCGCCGCGAGCTGCTCGAGCTCCGCAACCGGATGACCGCCCAGCGGCGTCGAGGACTGGGCGGTGTCCCCGTGCTGGAAGCGGACGGGACGTTCGTGCCCGCCGATCTGTCGGAGGCCGACCTCCGACAGCTCGCTCACCTCTAGCCGTGCCGCAGCTGCCGACGACCACTCCCGCGCAACGGCGGATGAGCGAGCGGGTCCTCGCCTGGGGCGGGCCGCGGCCACGGGTCCCGACCGGGCTCGCCGGGGAGCTGCGCGCCCACCTCGAGAGCGGGATCGCCGAGGTCGCGGCGTCGCTGCGTGCTCCGAGGACCCGCGCCCTCAGGGTCACGCGCTGGGCCGTGGACCGAGCCGTGTGCGACGGGTTGCAGCTCGAACCGGAGCCGTTCCGGCACACGGCCGCGATCTCCCGGGGGTTGCTCGCCCGGGAGGCGGTGCTGCGTGACTGGGAACGCGAGCGTCGCGACGACCCAGAACGGGTGGTCGCAGCGGTGTGGCACGAGGCCGCGTCGCGGCGCCCGGGGGACCCGCGCTCGCTGTCGTCGTGGCTGAACCAGCTCGAGCCGGCAGCCGCCGCACGGCTGGCTGCCGAGGTCACGGACCTCCTGCACACGTTCCGGGAGGTGTGGCCGTGGCTGCCGTCCGAGCTCGTGGCGACCGAGCTCGGACGGACCCGTGAGCTGACGCTGTCCGGTGGGGCGGTGGTGGTCCGCGGGGGCGTGGATCTCGCCATCGACAGCCACCACGACGATGGTCGCGCCCGCACGTTGATCGTCGACCTCAAGTCGGGCCGACCGCGGCCGGAGCGGGACCGACGCCACGCCCGGTTCGCGGCGCTCATGACGACCCTCGCGGTCGGACGCCCGCCGTTCCGTTGGGTCACCTACCACCTCCCGGAGGGGCGGGCGGAGCTCGAGGACCTCGACGCCGGTGCGCTCCACACCACCGTGGAGGCGATCGTGGCCACCGTCGCCCAGCTCGTGCGCCTGGACGGGGTCCCACCGGGTGTCCCCGACGAGCGGCTGCGCCTGGCCGCGGGCGCGTGGTGCCCCGACTGCCGGCGGCGCGAGGACTGCAGCGAACGGTTGGGGTCGGCGTCGTCCTAGAGCCAGGACGAGCACCACCGTGCCTGTCACACCGGGATGCCATGCTCCGCACATGCTCACCACGACGAACACCTCCACCATCCGCGACGAGCGACGGCCGCTGCGCCCGTTCCGGACGCCCGTCCGGGGTCACGCCTTCGCGCCGACACCGCCCGGAGCGTCGGAGCTGGAAGCCGGGCGGCTGGCCCGCCTGGCCCGTGAGCCGGGTAACCCGGCCGACCCGCTCGCCGTCGCCGTGTGGGTCGAGACGGACGACGGCTCCCGCTGGCGCATCGGCTACCTGGACCAGGTGGTGGCCGGTCGCATCGCCCCGCGCCTGGACGCGGGCGGTCGCATCGAGGCTCGCCTCGCCGGGTTCGTCGCGGAGCCGAACGGACGCTGGCAGCGGCCCCTGGTGCAGTTGCTCCCGGAGCTGCCCGAGTCCCAGGGCTCCGGGACGGTCGGAGACGGGGCGGGAGTCACGCGGGCCAAGAAAGCTGAGGGCGCCGCTCGGGGGACCGGTGGCGACCCGGATGTGACCTCGGCGCGGGTGTGGGGACGGCCGCCGGGGGTCCGGCGACGTCAGCTGCGTGGCTGACGCGAGATCGCGCGGAGGCGGGTTACCCGGGACCCCGTTCGACGATGCGTGTCTGCGGTTGGTAGGTCGTGGTGATGGTCTCGGTCTCCTCGCCATCGTCGAGCAGCTCGATGGTGCGCTCCACCTCCACCCGGAAGCCCTCACCACCGGGCTGCACGACCTGTTCCTGGCCCGACGGCACGCTGGAGGTGGTCCGAACCTCCGTGCCGTACCCGCGTTCGTCGGTCGGTTGGCCGTGCGTGGCCGTGACCGCCTCGGCGAGCGGCTGCCCGTACAGGGTGACGGTCACGCTCGTGTCGGTGTGGGCGGTCTTGACCAGGACCGCGCCGTCCGAGGTGTTGGTGAACTCGACGTCGAGCACGGGGTAGGACAGCGTCGCCTCCCGACCCATGGGGTAGCGCTCGATGTACCAGGAGTGAGCCTTCCAGTCGTCGAGCTGCATCCCCGCGAAGAACGCCGCGTTGAACGTCGTGGTGCCGAACTGCGAGGTGCCACCACCGCACGTGTCCACCAGCTCGCCCTCGATGATCGTGCCGGCCGGCACGTAGCCCGCCTCGCAGGTGCGTTCCCCCGAGACCTCGTTGATCGAGAAGGACTCGCCGGGGAGGACGACCGTGCCATCGATCGTGTCCGCCAGCAGGGCGATGTTGGTGTTGCGGTCCTGCCCGGCCTGGTGGTAGGTCGTGAACGTGCCGATCACGTGCGTCGGACGCAGGTCGCGGGCACGCTCCTCGGACAGCCCGGCCTCCACCCGCTCGAGGTCCAACGCCGCCTGGCGGGTGCCGGAGCGCACGAGCTCGGTCAGTTGCCGCGCCGCCCGCTCCGGGTCGAAGCGTCGGCCGTCACGCCCGGGCTCGACACCCACCTCGGCGGCTTCCGGGCGGTAGGTCGCGTCGCCCGCGACGTCGAAGATGCTCGGCGGGGTGCGGCTGGCGGTGTAGCCGGCGTCCGTCGGCGAGACGTCGAAACGACGTGGCCCCACATCCCCGAGCACGTCCTCGACCGACGACTCGGACACCACCAGCGCCAGCGTCGTCCCGGTCTCGCCACCCGAGGTCTCCACGACGTCGATCAGGGCGGCGAGGTCGGTGGGCGCCAGCGTGAGCTCGCTGTCGTCGGAGCGCAGCACGAGCGGCTCGGCCAGCGCCTCCTCGACCTGTTCCGCCACGCTGACGACGTCGTCGTCGGCGATCGGCTGCGAGGTCTCGGTCACGGGCAGCTCGAACCGGTCCCGGCCCGGCTCGAGCAGACCGGCCCGTGCGAGCTCTCGCAGCCGCTCCCGGTCGACCTCGACGCCCCCACGGGAGGGTTCGAGCTCGACGGTCGCCGTGTCGGCGTCGATGAGGACGTCGCCTCGGCGTTCCTGGTGGTCGATCTCGTCGGCGACCTCGTCGACCCAGGTCGCCAGCGCGCGGTCGTCGAGGCGTTGCACGAGGGCGACGTCGTCACCCCGACCGCCGAGGGCGGCCACGCGCACGGCGACGTCACCCGGCAGCCCGCTCCTGCCCCGCTCGAGCACCGCCGCGGTCGTCGCGTCGACGTCGATCTCGTAGCCGACCTCGTCGGCGATCAGGGTGTGCTCCTCGCCGTCGATGGTGAAGGCGACGGCGGCGTCCTCGCGGACCTCGGCGATCGGCTCGAGCCGCGAGCGGATCTCGGCCTCGCTCGCGCCACCCACGTCGACGCCCGCCACGGAGGTGTTGGGCAGGGCCCGGTCCCGTTGGACGAACCAGACGGTGCCCAGCGCGACCACCAGCAGGACCGCGAGGGTGCCGGCCACGATCGTGAGCAGGACGCCGCCGCGGCGCAGCGTGGGGTTGGCTGGCACGGTGTGGCATCCCCCGTGGCCGGCGTGATCGGGGACGTCGGCGGACGTGCGAGCAGGACCCGGCAGGTTATCAGCGGCCCGTGGAGCACCCGATCGGCCTGGGTGCTCGGTCAGGCGTGAGCGACCAGGCGGGAGCGACGCGAACGCACTCGCCGGCAGCACCCGATGTCGAGCCGACCCAGCGCCGACCCCGCTCCGCTCGGGCGCTTTCCAGGGCGATGGGGCGGCCCCCGCGCAGGTCACCTCGAGGTGGACGGGTCGGTCGCCGGACCACGTCGCGACGACGTAGGCTCTGCCGCGCGATGACGGGTGAGCACGCGCCATGACGGGTGAGCACGAGCGGTTCGAGCAGCTGGCGGTCGGGCACGTCCTCGGCGGTCTCTCGGCCGCCGATGCCGCGAACTTCCGCTCGCACCTGCTCGGCTGTCGTGACTGCCGTTCCCGTGTCGCGGAGCTGCGTGGGATCGCGGCCGACCTGGCCGACGCCGAACGTGACGAGCGCTCACAGGAGCGGGTGCGGACCGAGCTGCCGCGCCGCACGGTCGAGGAGACCGAGACCGAGCAGCGCGTGGGCGGCCGGCTCACGATCCGGCACGTGACGGTCGCGGTGGTCGTGGTGGTGGTCCTCGCCACGGCCATGGCCTTCTGGAACCTCCACCTGCGGACCTCGACGGCGGCTTACCTCAACGCCGCCGAGAGCCAGAGCGAGACGCTGGCGGGTCTGGCCGATGGGGTCCCGTTGGAGCCGGAGCTGCGGTCCGGGGTCACCGGCCTCGCCGTCACCGACGGCGAGTCGGTCTCGCTGACGCTGTCCGGGCTGGACCCTCTGGGAGACGACGAGTACCTCGTGGCGTGGCTGCTCGAAGGGGACGAGGCCGAGGGCCGCCAGCTCGCGGCTCCCGGCGGACTGGACGAGGGCCGGGTCGCGACCACGCTCGAGACCGGTGGGGCGACCGAGCTGGTCCTCTCCCGGGAGACGCGGACCGACGCCGACGGCCCGTCCGACGACCGGGTCCTCCAGGCGGCGCTGGTCGCCGGCGAGTGAGTCGCGGTCTTGCCGGTGGTTGCGCCCGGACGGGTGCCGCCCGGGTCAGCTCGGTCGTTCGGGGGGGCGCCCGCCCTCACGCTCGGCCTCCCGGTCCTCCGGGTCCTCGTCGAAGTAGTCGAGACGGTCGATCGGCATCACCACGGACGACAGCACGTTGGTGAGGTGGGCGACGACCCGTTTGAGGTAGCGCAGCGCCAGCGCGCGAGCGATCGGGTCGTCACCGGCGTCGTCTCCGCGCACCAGGGCGGAGACCTCGTCGTCGAGCACGTCGAGCAGGGCGTCGCCCTGGCTGAGCATCGCGCGCGCCCGCTCCACGTCGCGGGCGGCGAACACCTCCGACGTCGACCAGATGAACGCGAGCACCTCGTCGCGGCGTCGGGACCAGTCGGCGTGGGCCCCCAGATCGGCGCCGTCACGTGCGAGGTCGATCAGGTTCTTGGCGTAGTCACCGACCCGCTCGATGTCCTTGACCACCGACATGTAGAGCAGCAGCGCCGGCGTGTCGAGGGCGCCCGCCACGCTGGCGTGGACGACCAGCTCGCGCCGGATCGTGCGTTCACCGTCGTTGACCCGCCGGTCGGTGCGCTTGACCTCCTTGCGCACCTCGCGCACGGGAGCCTCCCCGAGCAGGGCCGACATCGCGAGCTCGAACGCTCGGGCGTCGTCGGCGAGCATCGCCTGGATGGTCTCCTCGATGTGGTCGAGCCGGTCGTCTGCGCCGGAGCCGCGCCGCAGGAAGCTGAAGGCCATCGGTTCTCCTATTCCAGCAGGAAGATGCCGAGTAGGGGGAGCACGAAGAAGAGGCCGGCCACGTACCCGACCACGATCGAGCGGTGCTCCGTCGCCGCCGCAGCGAGGTGCTCGGCCGCTCGGACGGGGAGATCCCTGACCCCCGGTATCGGGTAGAGCAGGACGAGTGCGCTGAGGTTGAACAACGTGTGTACCAGCGCGATGGCCAGGCCCTCTGGCCGGACGACCGCCAACGAGGCGATCAAGGCCGTGATCGTCGTTCCGACGTTCGCGCCGAGGGTGATCGGGTAGGCGTTGCGCAACGTGAGGATCCCCGCGGCCACGAGTGGGACCAGGATCGAGGTGGTGATCGTCGAGGACTGGACCGCGACGGTGACCGCGACGCCGACCAGCAGGCCAGCGGAGCCACCACCTCGACCGACGAAGCGGTTCATCGCATGCTCGATGCTGCCGGCGACCAGACGTCTCATGTTGCGGGTGATGGCACCGAGCGCCACGAAGATCGCGCCGAGGCCGAGCGCGAGCAGGAAGATCCCGATCAGCAGGCCGCCCGCGGCGTCGGCATCCACGAGCCCGGTGATCGCGTCGATCGGCCAGCCGACCGCACGACGGATCGGGCTGCGGCCCGGCTCGGCGACCTCGGTCCCGCGCACCACCCCGGTCAGCCAGCTGGCCGACCGGCTCAGGAACCCCGTCGCCAGCTCGAGTGGGAGCAGGATCGCGACCGCGACCAGGTTGAACACGTCGTGCATCGTGGCGCCCGCGAACCCGCGCCGGAACTCCTCGGATCGACGGATGTTGCCCAGTGCCGCCAGCGTGTTGGTGACCGTGGTGCCGATGTTGGCGCCCATGATCATGGGGACGGCGGCGGGCAGGCCCAGGGTACCGGCCCCGACCAGCCCGACGATCGTGGCGGTCGAGACCGAGGACGACTGCACGAGCACCGTCGCCAGCACGCCCGCGAACAGCCCCGAGACGGGGTTGGACACCTCGCGGAGCAGCGCCTCCTGGAAGCCCTCACCGAGGGCGGCGATACCGGTCTCCAGCAGACCGACGCCGACGAGGAAGATGTACAACAGCAGCACGACCAGCGCCGCACGTAGTGGCGGAGCCAGCTCCTGACGTTTGGGGGCAGGCGAGGCTACGACGACTCCCCGGGGTGCGACGGCGGGCGGAGCCTCGCACGCGGCTCCGACGCCTGCAAACGCGCGCGCCGCCGGCCGGCGCCGGGTCGTTGACGGCCGGAGGGTGGCGGGACGTCGCGGTCGTCGACGGTGAGTGGTCGCGAAACGACACTCGGGGCGCGGCTGGCGCCGCGCCCCGAGCCTCACTGGATGGAACCTCTGGCACCGTCACCGGTGACGACGTCCGACCGTTCGCGCGCTCGGGCACGAACGCGACGAGGTCACCGTGGCGTCAGGCGGGACGACTTCCCGACCGATGCCGCAGGCGGTACCCGGCGGGTTTTCGCTGGAGCGGTCCAGCGTCCGGCCTCAGCGGCCGAGTACCTCCAGGGTCCCGTTCGGATGACTATGACTCAACGGACCACCTCCTTCCTCTGGTGCGAGGAAGGGAACCACAGGTGGACCCGCGGCGCTCGCTGGACGGACGCGATCGAGGTGATCGGCGCGACGCGCTCGCGGCTCGCGTGTCCGGTCACGCGCTCCGCGCGAGGGTGGCTCCGCGGTGGTCGGTCCCTGGTTGGCCGGCGTGGGGACCCCGGGGTACCGTGCGCTCGCTCACGGGCACGTAGCTCAGTGGGAGAGCGCTGCCTTCACACGGCAGAGGTCAGAGGTTCGATACCTCTCGTGCCCACCAGCAAGAACCGCAGGTCAGGGCCGGTTCTCCTCCGATCGGGGAGCCGGCCCTTTCCCGTGCCCTGGCTGCGTGGGACACACTTGGGACACCACGGCGCGGCACCCGCACACTCTCACCCGGCCGGCCGTGATCGCCCGGAGAAGCGCGGCTGGCCCGCTGCTAGCTCACCGAGGAGATCAGCACGCTCGAGGACGCATCGCCGCGCTCTACGACGAGGCCGACCCGGCCGGGATCGTGCTCTCCGCCCGCGGGCTCGGAGTCACCCTGGCTGCCGGGACCCTGGGCCGTCCCCCGGCAACCTCAACCCACGCCCCTCGTAGCTGCGCTGCCCAACCCCCACCCCCGTGCGGGACCTGCTGGGACGGGGTATTGGGCCGTCTTGGACCCTGGCGGCCGGGATGCCTCCGCGCTCTCAGCGGTCCAGTCACCCGGTCGCTCCCGGCGCAACCTTCGCGGCCCTTTCCCGTGCGATCTGCGCCTCGTTGGTTGCGTCGAAGTCACACATGCTGCTCGCAAGCTTCTCAACAGCGCCAGCGAGGGCGGTCACGGCCTCGGCCAGATCTTCGATCCGGTGCTCGTCGTGCATCGTTGCCCTTCTCAGCGGACCATCACGGTAAGTGGCCACACTGAAGCGGGCAGCGACGTTCAGACGGTTGTCCCACCTCCCGCCTCCACGTGTCACGTCGCACCGCCCAAGAACGGCGCTAGCGCGCTCGTCGCGCGCTCATGAAGGACCGGATCGCGGCCGCCAGGTAGACCGCCAGCACGAGCACGGTCACGAGCGAGGTGATCGCAGCAGGGTCGGCGTCCGCGAGCCCGCCCAGGGGCTGTAGCGAGCCGAGCAGGCCCAGGAGCG
>SKTG01000248.1 GCA_007118045.1 Nitriliruptoraceae bacterium | reverse complement strand
GAACAGGCACCCGAGGACCGCCGGGCGGAAGCGGTCATCGTCTGGGCCGCGGCGCTGGCGGACGCCGGCAACGTCGGCGCCGGCCGGGCGGTGCTGCGACGGTTCCTGGAACGCCCCCGGTCCGGCGATGCGGAGCACGACCTGCGGGTGCGCTACCTCGCCGCCGACCTGGCCGAGGCGGCCGGTGACCACGAGGAGCTGGTGCGCCAGCTGGGCTCGATCGTGGCCGTCGATCCCGCGTTCCTGGATGCGCAGGAGCGCCTCGAGTTGGCGCGTGAGCTCCACGGCTGACGCCTCGGCCGTACGGAGCCCCGGTCGTGCAAGCCCGGGCCCGCGACGGGTGGGACCGCCCAGACGCTGCGGTCGCTCGCCGATCCGCGACCAGCCGGCTCAGCCGAGCGGGGTCAGGGTGCCGGCGTCGCGGCGCTGGAGGTAGCGGAGCAGTCCCGCGGCGTTGGAACGGGTGTCGTTGAGCAGCTCGACGCGCTGGATCGACTCCTCGTCCTCGAGCCCCGGGTCGAGTTCGGTGGCGAAGCGTTGCTGCAAGGTCTCCGCCACGTGTTGGAGCTCGTGGTCGGCGCCGCCCCCCGCGGAGAGTGCCTCCCGGTAGGCCTCCTCGGCTACGTCGGTCCAGGCTCGCAGCTGGTCCGCGGCCTCGGCCAGGGCGTCGTCGGGCTCGTCGATCGGGCCGTAGTGCGCCAGGTAGAGCCGCTCCGGCGAACGCTCCCGGTACCGCGAGATCGAGTCCAGCGAGGCCTCGAGGTGGAAGTCCGCCGGCGGCGTCGCGGGACGGATGCGGTGCATGCCCGGCAGCTTCACGCCGATCGAGTCCCCCGTGAACACGGCACCGATCGTGGGATCGAACACGCCGATGTGGTGCTTGGCGTGCCCGGGGGTGTGCAACAGCTCCAGCCGCCGCCCGCCGCCGAGGTCGAGCGTGTTCCCGTCCGTGACGCCGTGGACCCGGCCGGCCTCGATCGGGGTACAGGGGCCGTAGACGGTGTCGAACAGGGGGCCGTACACCCGGCGTGACGACGCGTTCAGCTTCTCCGGATCGTGCAGGTGTCGAGCCCCCAGGTCGGAGACGATCACGGTCGCATCGGGGAACGCCGCGGCGACGTCCCCCGCCCCACCGGCGTGGTCGAGATGGATGTGGGTGACCACGAGGTAGGCGAGGTCCTGCGGACCGAGCCCCAGGGCGTCCAGGGCCTGCAGCACCGCCTCGACCGTCAGGGCGGGACCGCACTCGATCAGGGTCGGCCGTGCGGCCGGGAGCAGGTACCCGGCGGTGACGCTGGTCAGGCCTCCGGTCAGCGTGTCGATGGCGATCACGCCGTCCTCGAAGCGGGTGACCGGTGGTGGGGCGCTGCCCCCGTCCGTCCGCTGATCGCCGCCCACGGGTTGCTCGCCGCCTGGGCGCTGCTCGCCGGCTGCCTGCCGGCCGGGGCCCGGCTGCTGGTCGGCGTCCGCCAGCTGGTCGCCAGCGGGCTGCTGCTCGCCATCCGCGTGCGGCTGGGTGGCCGCTGCTTCGTCCTCCGAGGGCCGTCGCCGCCCACCCGTTCCCTCGCTTCGCGATGCTCGTTGCTGCTCGCCCACCGGGTTCCCCTCGCTCGTCCACAACCGGCACGACGCTAGTCGGCTCCTCGCCACCGGCGCCTCGTACGGTCCCACCGGTGGACGCGACGACGGTCGAGACATGCGGAACGGGCGGGACGATGGACGAGGTCAACGAGGTCAACGAGGTCAACGAGGTGACGTTGGTGGGGCGGCTCAGCGCTTCGGTGGAGCGACGGACGTTGCCGTCGGGCGACGAGATCGCGGCGCTCACCGTGGTCGTGCAGCGGACCGACGGGGGCACGGACGCGCTGCCCGTGCAGTTCGGGCCGGCACCCGCGCCCGGCAGGCGGCGGACGACCCAACCGGTCGGCCGGCGCGACCTGGCCAAGGTGGTCGGGCTGAACGAGGGGCACCACGTACGGGTGAGCGGTCGGCTCCGACGACGTTGGTGGGAAGCGGGAGGCGCCCGGCGCAGCCGGGTGGAGGTGGACGCCGCCGAGGTCACCGACGTCGGAGACGGCAACGATCGCCGGTCGACGTCCCGTGACAGCCGGTCGACGGTCCCCTGAGGAGCCGTTCAGCGGTCGCGTGATCGCGGCCGGGCTCCGGCCTCGCGACCGGATCACCAGTCGTCGAGGACGTCCGGGTCGTCGTCCTCCTCGTCGGTGGGGTCGTCCTCGGCCGGGAGCCGGTCCCCGGGCAGTGCGACGTGCAGCAACGCCTGTCCGGGCTGGACCAGCGGCAGGGTCGTCGCCCCGATCACGTAGCCCTCCTCGGTCGCATCGACGCTCGCGCGCTCCGCGCCGAGGGGGCTGGTCGTGGTCCACAGCGGCTGCCCCGCGACGATGCGGTCACCGATACCGCAGTGCAGTTCGAGCAGGCCACCGCGGTCGGCCCGGAGCCAGCGGGACTCGTTGAGCACCATCGGCGCCTGATGCGCCGGGTCCGGAGCCTCGTCGATCATGTCGAGGCGCTGCATCACGCGCAGCGAGCCCCGCAACGCGACGTCGATCGCGTCCTCGTCGAAGCGCAGCGGCTGCCCGCCCTCGAAGGTCAGCACCGGCACCCCGCGCTCGTTCGCGGCTGCCCGCAACGAGCCCGGCCGGAGCTTCGCGGTCAGGACGAACGGGGCGCCGAAGGCGACCGCGAGGTTCTGCGCCACCTCGTCGTCCACGGCCACCCGCACCTGCGACACGTTCGTGCGGTTGTTCGCGGCCGTGTGCAGGTCGATGCCGGCATCGCTCTGACCGATCACCTCGTCGCTGACCAGCCGGGCGATGCGCGCGGCCATCGAACCCGAGTGCGACCCGGGGAACGCCCGGTTGAGATCACGTCGGTCGGGTAGGTACCGGGAGCCGATCTGCACGCCCAGCACGTTCACGATCGGGACGACCACGACGGCGCCTCGCACCTCGGCGGGATCCAGGCGATCGAGCAGGCGCCGACAGGTCTCGATGCCGTTGAGTTCGTCCCCGTGGACGGCCGCGGTGACGAACAGCCGCGGCCCGTCCTCCGCGCCGTTGATGGCGGCCAGCGGCAAGGTGGTGCGGTCGCCGGTGTAGGACTCGGAGGCGGACGGAGCGAGATCGCGTCGCTCGCCCGGCTCGACGGTGACGCCGGCCACCGCGATGGGGCCTCCCGTCATCAGCGCTCGCTCCGGGTCCGCGGTCCCGTGACCAGGTACCCGTGGGCCGGATCCACCAGGCCGCGCCCCTCCAGGGTCAGGCGACCGAGCAGCATGCGGAAGTTCATGCCGGTGCGGTCCGTCAGGGTGATGTCGGCGTGCGTGTCCAACGGCCCGCAGAGGATCCGGGTCCGCACGACGGGGCGGTCCTCGGCGCGGGCACCCGTGTCACGGACGCGCTTCTTGCCGACGAGCGGCGCCTCGATCGCGCGGTACCGCGGCGCGCGTTTGGGGCCGAGCACCACCTCGAAACGCACGATGCGGTCCTCGGAGCCATCGCCATCCTCACCACCGCCGTCGACCTCCTGCACCTCGTAGCCGGCCACGTGCAGGGCGCTGGTCCTGGCTCCGGTGTCGAGCTTGCCTCGCAGCTTCAACCCCCATTCGGGGAGCTCGACGTGTTCCTTCCAGCCGAGCACGGGGAGGTCGGCCACCCTGCGGACCTTGCGTGGCACGTGACGGCTCCTCGACGGCGGCTCACCCCCACGCTCCGCTGGAACGGCGGAGCGGACTCGTGGGTCGCGCGCAGCCTACGGCAGCGTCCCCCGGGTACCGGTGAAGCCCCCCGACGCAGGATCGACCGACCAACGACCGGGTTCGGGAGGGACGTGGGCGAGGGACGTGGGCGACGGACGTGGACGGCCGCCGCCACGAACCACCGGGACATCGTCCGCGGGATCCCGTCAGCGTGGCCCGCTCGGCGGTCGCTGCACGGGGTGGAACGTCGGCTGCCCCCGCCGACGACGGCGGACGTCGAGCAGCAGCACCAGCACGATGCCGGCCAGGAAACCGGCCACGTGGGCCTCGTAGGCGACCATGTCCGTCGTCGGCGCGTTCGCCGACAGGGCCTGGAGCCCGAACCAGGCCCCGAGCAGCAGCCACGCCGGGAGCGAGACCACCGCGACGATCAGCAGGAACCGCCGGATCCGCACCCCGGGCAACACGATGGCGAGCATGTAGAGGGGGAACGGCACCAGCGCCAGGACACGGGCTCGCGGGTAACAGATCAGGTACGCGCCGAGCACCGCGGCGATACCGCCGGAGGCACCCACCAGCGGCACGATGGACGAGGGCCGGAGCGCCGCGAACGCGAGCGTGGCCATGACGCCGCCGAGCAGGTAGAAGAGCACGAACCGGCCGTGGCCCAGCCGATCCTCGACGTTGTCGCCGAAGACCACCAGGAAGATCAGGTTGCCCAGCAGGTGGGCGATGCCGCCGTGCAGGAACATCGAGGTGATGATCGACAGGGGCACGTTCTTGTCGACGACGCCGGCCGCGCAGCCGTCGAGCAGTTCGGTGAGCTGTTCCGGAGGCAGCTGCTGCAACGACAGCAACTCGGCCGGAACGGCGGCGTAGCGGTAGACGAAGAGCTGTTCCGCGCAGCCGCTGAGCGGGAACTGCAGCAGCGCGAACACCCCGAGGTTGATCAGCGCGATCGCGCCCATGAGGTACGAGCGTCGCCGTGTCGGGTTGACGTCGCCGATCGGCAGCACCATCAGCGTCGTCCACCGGGCCGTGGCGAGCTCCGGGGACGGCCGGTCACAGGACCGAACGGAGACGCAGCAGGTCGGTCATCGAGGCGTCGAGCCGCACGAGGTTGGAGGCGTACGCGCGGCCGAACGTGAGGTCGCCCTCCGCCATGGCCAGCAGGTCGTCCGACCGCACGCTGATGCGGATGTCGGGACGCCGCGGGAGCTCGTCGAGCATCGTGATGGTGCCGTTCTTCCACGAGGCGTACCGCACGAGGTCGAGGTCGGGGCACCTGGCTTCGATGGTCCGTTGCGCCGGAAGGAGCGCTCGTGTCGAACTGTCGACGGCGCCGAGCCGGCTGAGCAGATCGTCCAGGACACCCTCGACCTCGTCGACGCTGGCCACGGTTCGCTCCTCGTCCTCGTGCCGGCCGCTCGGCCGCAGCCATGGTCCGGCGTCCCGCTCGTTGGTCCGTGACGCGCTCGCCGACGCGCCACGCGAACGGGAGCCGGTGCGCTCGTCGCTGACGTTTCCGTCGTGGGCGTCGACACCGGGATGATGCCCGACGTGCGTCGGTCGCCGCGCGGGTTCCCACCGTCCGTCCGACGCTAGCAGCAAGCATCTTGGCGCTAGGCTCGGGCCTCGTCGAGCAGAGGGAGCTCTCGTGAACCGTTCGTTGCAGAGGTACATGGAGGCCGCCTCCGGGCTGACCGAGCTGACCACGACGAAGGCCGAGCAGATCGCCAAGCAGCTGGTGCGCTCGGGCGAGGCGGCCGGCGACCAGGTGGGTGAGCTCGTCGAGGAGCTCATGGATCGGCAGCGCAAGAACCGGGAGGCGGTCAGCGCCCTGGTGAGGAACGAGACGGTGCGGGCCGTCCGGTCGATGGGCGTGGCCACGACCACCGAGGTGGATCGACTGCAGAAGCAGGTCGCCGACCTCAAGCGTGAGTTCCACCGGGTGCGCCAGGAGGCGGAGCGCAGCGACGCACCCGCCGCTGCTGCCTCGACCGAGGACGATGCGTCGGCGACCGGTGGCAAGAAGACGGCCAAGAAGACGGCCAAGAAGACGGCCAAGAAGACGGCCAAGAAGACCGGCGCCAAGAAGACCGGCGCGAAGAAGACCGGCGCGAAGAAAACCGGCGCGAAGAAGACCGGCGCGAAGAAGACCGGCGCCAAGAAGACGGGCAAGAAGGCGACGAAGAAGGCCACCAAGAAGACGGGCGCGAAGAAGGCCGCGAAGAAGACCGCGAAGAAGAGCGGTGCCAAGAAGAGCGGTGCCAAGAAGTCCGCGAAGAAGAGCGGTGGCAAGAAGGCGACCAAGAAGAGCACGGGCGGTAGCTCGTGAGCGAGGGTGAGCACCGTCCGGAGGGCGTGGAGCCCGTCGCCGGGACGGGCTCCGTCCACGCAGCCGAGGCGCAGCTCGCTTCCGCTGAGAGGCTCTCGCCCGGCCCGGTGGTCGAGGGGGAGCTCGAGTCGGGGGACCACTCGCTCACCTCGTTGCGCGACGAACTGACGGAGGTGGACGGGATCCCCATCCCGGAACGGGTCGCGCTGTTCGAGCGCGCGAACGACACGCTCGCGGCCGAGTTGGCGTCGCTCGACGAGGTCTGAGGACGCCGTCGCCGGGGTCCACCACCGGAGGGCGACCCCGCACCCCGTCACCGTCCGCTCCATCCGCCGGGAGGTCGGGTCGTGGCTACTCCCCGACGTCGACTCGATGCCGAGCTGGCTCGGCGCGGACTCGTCGGTAGCCGCGCCGAGGCGCAGGAAGCCATCGCCGACGGCCTGGTCACCGTCGACGGGGCGCCGGCGACGAAGGCGGCGACGCAGGTCACCTCGACGCAGCAGCTGCGCGTGTCCGCGCCCGCCCGGGCGTACGTCTCACGTGGTGGCGAGAAGCTGGCGCACGCGTTGACGACGTTCGGGGTCGACCCGTCGGGCCGTCGATGCCTCGACGCCGGTGTCTCCACCGGCGGCTTCACGGACTGCCTCCTGCAGCGCGGCGCAGCCCACGTGCTCGCGTTCGACGTCGGCTACGGGCAGGTCCACGAGCGGATCCGGACCGACCCCCGGGTCACGGTCGCCGAACGGACCAACGTGCGCGACCTCACGCCCGCCGACCTCGCCTCGCCACCACCGGACCTGGTCGTCGCCGACCTGTCCTTCATCTCGCTGACCACCGTCCTACCGACCCTGCGCGAGGTCAGCGCGCCGGACGCGGAGGCGGTGCTGCTCGTCAAGCCACAGTTCGAGGCCCAGCGCTCCCAGGTGGGCAAGGGTGGCGTCGTCCGCGATCCGGGCGTCTGGCGCGCCTGCATCGAGCGCGTGCTCGCCTCGGGCGCGGCGGTAGGGTGGCGCGCCGCCGGGATCGCCGCATCGGCGCTGCTCGGGCCGGCCGGCAACGTGGAGTTCGTGGTGCACCTCACAACGCGCGTGCCGGTCACCCCGGTAGGGGAGGACACGGACGACGACCTCGGGCGCTGGCTCGATGCCGCCCTGGCGGAGGGGCAGCGGTTGCGTGGTGGACGGGCAGCGGGGGAGGGGTCGTGACCGGCCGGCCGACGCCCCGCGATCATCCCGGCTCGTTCGTCGGGAGGACGGGATGAGGGTCGGCTTGGTGGTGCACGCCAACCGGGTGGCCTCGGTCGCCGCGGCCGCGGACGCGGCGCGGCTGCTGATCGACCTCGGGGTCGAGGTCGTCATGGCCGGTGGCGTCGGTGACGGCGACACCATGCGCGACCTGCAGGCGCTCGCGCCCCCGGTCCCACCCGAGCGGTTCACGACCGAGCTGGACCTGGCGGTCTCGTTCGGCGGCGACGGGACCTTCCTCCGCGCGGCGCACCTGTGTCGTGACGACGGCATCCCCGTGCTCGGTGTCAACCTCGGCCGGCTGGGTTTCCTGGCCGAGATCGAGCTCGACGACCTCGGTCCCGCGCTGCGTGCCGTCGCTCACGGCGACTACCACCTGGAGCCTCGCGCGACGCTCGAGATCGAGATCGAGCACGGCGATGGCCGCTCCACGGAGACCACCTGGGCCCTGAACGAGGTCGCCATCGAGAAGACCGCCCGCCAACGGCTGGTGCGGATGGACGTCCACGTCGACGGCACGTTGTTCGCCAAGGTGCCCGCGGACGCGTTGATCCTGGCGACCGCGACGGGCTCCACCGCCTACGCACTCTCGGCCGGCGGCCCGATCGTCTCCCCGCGGATCGAAGCCACCCTGGTCGTGCCGGTCGCGCCGCACACGCTCTTCGATCGTACGGTCGTGGCCGGGCCGGACGAGGCGGTCCGGGTCGACCTGCTCATCGACCAGCCGCCCGCGCTGGTCTCGGCCGACGGACGGGAACCGATCGAGCTCGTCGCGGGCGGTGCCATCACCGCCCGGGGTGGTGGTCGACCCGTCCAGCTGGCCCGGGTCGGCCTGTTGGACTTCACGACCGTCGTGCGGCGCAAGTTCGGGCTGCGTTGACGCCGCAGTCCGGTCGAGGTCGGTGGCTGCGGCGCGACCCGACCCGAGCCTGTTCCCGACGCCCGCGGCGGCGGACCGGCCCGGCCGCCACCGAACATCCACAGCCGCCGCGCTCACGTCCGGGGATCGAGGGGGGCCGGGCGGTAGCCTCGCGCCGGCCGTCAGCGGGGTAGCGCCGTGATCGAGGAGCTGCACATCCGCGGCCTCGGCGTGATCGAGGACGCGAGCTTGCGCCTGTCCCCGGGTCTGACGGTGGTCACCGGCGAGACCGGTGCCGGCAAGACCATGCTGGTCACCGCGCTCGAGCTCCTGCTCGGCGCCCGCGCGGACAGCGGTCTGGTCCGCTCCGGCGCCGCGGCGGCGAGCGCCGACGCGGTCGTCAGTCCACCGCCGAAGGAGGCGATGGAGTGGGTCGGTGACGAGGACGAGCTGCTCGTCTCGCGTGAGATCCCCGCGGAGGGTCGGTCGCGGGCGAGGCTCGCCGGGCGGCCGGTGCCGGTCTCCACCCTGGCCGAGGTGCTCGGCAGCCACGTGGAGGTCCACGCCCAGCATGAGCACGTCCGCTTGTCACGCCCGGAGGTCCAGCGGGGGCTCCTGGACCGCTACGCGGGCGACCCGCACGCCCGTTCGTTGACGGCCTACCGCGAGGCCTACACGCGGTGGCGCGAGCTCACGGACCGCCGCGCCCACCTGATCGGCGATGCGCGCGAACGCGTGCGCGAGCTCGACCGTCTCCGCGCCGAGGTCGCGGAGATCGACGCTGCCGAGCTCGACGAGGAGGCCGACGGGGCCCTCGACGAGCTGCTCGAACGGCTCGCCAACGCGGACGAGATCCAGCGTGGCGCCGCGGAGGCGGCGAGCGCCTTCGGCAGCGACGGGGCGGGCGAGCCGGTCGGGGTCGGTGTCGAGGTGCTGCGCCGGCTGCCCGTCGACGATGCGGAGCTCGAGCAGCTGCGCAGCCGTGCGGAGGCGATCGCCGCGGAGCTGACCGAGCTCGCCGTGGACGTACGCTCGTACGGCGACGCGGTCGAGGCCGACCCCGGCCGGCTCGCGGAGCTGCAGGAACGCAAGCGGCTCGTCGCCGGG
>SKTG01000164.1 GCA_007118045.1 Nitriliruptoraceae bacterium | reverse complement strand
GGGCGAGGGCGAGCAGCGTGCTCATGGTTCTCGGGTGACGTGTCCCGGGTCCCCGTCTGGTTGGGGTCGGTCGGTTCTCGGGTGCAGGACGACGGCTGGGAGCCCTCACAGGCCCTTCGGCGTGAGGATGTCCTCGACGATGCCGGCGATGTGGTCGATCATGAGCGCGAGTGACGCAACCATGACCGAGCCGGTCACCAGGACGGTGGTGCGCTGGGTCTGGAAGCCGGAGAAGATCACCTGACCCAGGCCACCACCGCCGGTGAAGAAGACGATCGTGGCGGTGCCGACGTTGAGGACCAGGGCCGTGCGGATGCCGGCCAGGATCACGGGGACCGACAGCGGGAGCTCCAGCTTGCGCAGCACCCGGGCGTTCGACATCCCCATGCCTCGGCCGGCTTCGAGCACGAACTCGTCGACCTGTTGCAGCCCCACCATGGTGTTGCGCAGGATGGGGAGGAAGGAGTAGACGACCAGGGCCATCAGCGCCGGCACGACTCCCGTGCTCGGCAGCAGGTCGGTGGTGCGGGCGAGGAAGAAGATGATGCCGAGCAGGCCGAGCGAGGGGATCGCCTGACCGGCGTTGCCCAGGCCGATGATCGCCGGCGCGAAGCGCTTCGCCTTGGGTCGTGTCGCCACGATGCCCAGCGGGATCGCCAACGCCAGCACGATGACCGACGAGTAGAAGGTCAGCTCGATGTGGCGGATCGTGAACTCGAGGAGGCGGTCGGCGCTGAACTGGCGCTGCTCGATCGCCCCCAGGTCCTGGCCCTGGATCCACAGGTAGTTCAGGACGAGCGCGACGGCGAGGAAGATCGGCATCCCGAAGTAGCGGATGAAGGTCCCGAGGGGGCCGCGGTCGGGCTTGTCCTCGATCGACGCCGCGGCCGAGGTCGACGTCTCGTCGAGCTCGGCCTGCTCCTCGCTGCGCGTGTCCGTGTCCGACATCAGCCCGCCACCTCGGCGGGATCGACCAGCTTGGCGGTGCGGTAGAACTCGGCGCTCGCGTCGCGCATCTCCTGGATCGTGATGATGATCGTGTCGACGTCGACGATCCCCTGGTAGACGCCGTGCTTGTCGACGACGATCGAGACGCCTGCGGAGCCGAGCAGCATCTCCTCGAGGGCGTCGGAGAGGGTCGCGTGCGGCTCCACGAACGCCTTGGCCGGGAGCCCCGCCTCGCGTAGCGAGCGGCCCTGGTCGAGGTCGGGGGCGCGCAGCCAACGCAGCGGCCGCTTCTGCTCGTCGAGCAGCAGCATGCCCGTCCACTCGGAGGCGGCGAGGCGGTCGCGCAACGTGCGGGCGTCCTCGTCCACGGAACCCGTGAGGCAGTCCGTGATGATCTCGATGTCGCGGATGCGGGTGAGCTTGAGCCGCTTGAGGGTGGCGCCGGAGCCCACGAAGTCCTCGACGAACTGGTTGGCCGGCTGGGTGAGGATCTCCTCGGGTGTCGCGAACTGGGCGGGGATCGACCGCTCCTGGAGGATCGCGATGCGGTCGCCCATCTTGATCGCCTCGTCGATGTCGTGGGTGACGAACACGATCGTCTTCTGCAGCTCCTGTTGGAGGCGCAGGAACTCGTTCTGCAGTCGCGTGCGGGTGATCGGATCGATGGCGCCGAACGGCTCGTCCATCAGCAGTACCGGCGGATCCGCGGCGAGCGCTCGGGCGACACCGACGCGCTGGCGCTGACCGCCCGAGAGCTCCTTCGGGTAGCGGTCCCGGTACATCTCCGGGTCCAGCCCGACGATCTCCAACAGCTCGTTGACCCGCTCGTTCGTGCGGTCACGGTCCCAACCGAGCAGGTTGGGCACGGTCGCCACGTTGTCGCCGATGCGGCGGTGCGGGAACAGGCCGATCTGCTGGATCACGTAGCCGATGCGGCGGCGCAGCTTGTCGGGGTCGCTCTTGGTGACGTCCTCACCGTCGAGGATGATGTGGCCCGACGTCGGTTCGATGATCCGGTTGATCATCTTCAGGCTGGTGGTCTTGCCGCAGCCCGAGGGTCCGACGAAGACCACGATCTCCCCACGAGGGATCCCCATGGTGAGGTCCTCGACCGCCGGGATCTCCGTCCCGGGGTAGCGCTTGGTGAGCTTCTCCAGCTCGATCATCGTGTCAGTCACGGAGTCCTCGCGGGATGGTGAGACGGCCGATACCGAGGTAGATCAGGTCGATCAGGACGGCGAGCACGACGATCATGAGGGTGCCGGAGAGGATCGCCTCGAGGGAGCCGCCGGCGGGGATGCGGTTGATGCCGCGGTAGATCGACTGGCCGAGCCCGTCGCCACCGACGACCGCGGCGATGGCCGCGATGCCGATCAGCAGCAGGGTGGCGACGCGCGCGCCGGCCAGGATCACCGGCCAGGCGTTCGGCAGCTCGATCTGCAGCAGCCGCTTCACGCGACCCATCCCCATGCCCTTCGCGGACTCCACGACGGCCTGGTCGACCGACGTCAGTCCGGCCACCGTGTTGCGCACGATCGGCAGCAGGGCGTAGAAGAACAGCGCGGTCATCGGGGCCGTGTTGCCGATGCCGACGATCGGGATCAACAGCGCGAAGAACGCCAGGGACGGGATCGTCAGGAACCACGACACCATGTTGAGGATCGAGCCGCGCAGGAAGCGGAAGCGGTGGGCGGCGATCCCGAGGGCGATCCCCACGACCAGCGCGCCGAGGATCGGCAGCGCGATCATGATCAGGTGTTCGCGCGTCTCGGCCAGAAGGGTGCGTTGCGTCGCGTCACTCTGGAGGAACTCCAAGAAGCTCGCGATCTCCACACCTCCGTCTCGGTGACTCGTTGCGTCGTTCGCGCCGCCGTGTTCGCGCGGACCTGCGGCGCGCTCGCCCGTCGGCTGCCCAGCCCCCGTAACCGGACCGACCGGTCCGGCCTCGGCACGCGCCCTCCCGCCGACCCGTCGGGCCGCCTCCTGGCAAGACTACGGGCGTCGTAGGCCGATGGCCAACCGGCCACGGCCGGGCCGCACAGCCACGAGCGCGGGGACCACCGTGCTGCTACTCGTCGCGCGGGCGCGACGGGTACCGTCCCGGACCGCATCGTCGATGCTCGCCCCCGTGCTGGAACCGGCATACAGGGACGACTCAAAATCGTCTGCCCTTGCGGGCTTGTGGGTTCGAATCCCACCGGGGGTACCGAAGGGTGAGGCGGCACGGGAACCTCGTGGTTGGTCGCCCGCCCCGCTCGCGGCTAGCGTGCGCGCACCGGCGAGACGGCGCCGGTCGGTCGCGTGCGTCGCTCCGGGGACCGCGAGGTCGCCGGAGCGGGGCCAGGCGACGTCCGGCCACGCCGGGGCGACGGCCCACCACGCGCGGATCAGGACGAGGGGGTCGACCACGGCTCGTACACCACGCACGGAACGGGTACGTGAGCGCTTGGCGCGGATCCAGGAGGACCTGCGCCGCGCTCGCGCCGCCGAACGTGTCCTGCTCGAGCAGGTGCACTACCTCGACGGCCTCGCCGACGACGCCGAGACCCGGCGCCTGACCGCCGAGACGCCGCTGGCCGACCGCGACTGGCGGGACGCCCGGACCGATCTCGTCCGCCACACCGCCTCGTTGGAGGATGCCAGACGACGCGTCGCCGACCTGCTCGCCGAGCAGGACGACCTGCTCGAACGGCTCTTCGAGCTCGAGACCGCCACCGGGCGGAGGGACCATCCGTGACCGACACCACCGCCGCCGCCACGCCCGAGCGTGCCCGCCCGACCCGCGTCCTGATCGCCGAGGACGAGGCGCTGATACGTCTCGACCTCAAGGAGATGCTCCAGGAGGAGGGTTTCGAGGTCGTCGCGGAGGTCGCCGACGGAGCGTCCGCGGTCCGCCTGACCCGCGAGCTCGAGCCGGACCTGGTGATCCTGGACGTGAAGATGCCGGTCATGGACGGCATCCAGGCCGCGGAGGAGATCGCGAAGGAGCGGCTCGCCGCGATCCTGATCCTGACCGCCTTCAGCCAGCGCGACCTGGTCGAGAAGGCACGTCGAGCCGGCGCGATGGCCTACCTGGTCAAGCCGTTCCAGAAGCACGACCTGCTGCCGGCGGTGGAGATCGCCGCCGGCCGCTACCGCGAGATGTCGGGCCTCGAGCGGGAGGTCGACGACCTGCAGGGCCGGCTGGAGGCGCGCAAACTGGTCGAACGCGCGAAGGGCCTACTGCAGGAACACGAGGGGCTCTCGGAGGGGGACGCTTTCCGCTCGGTCCAGCGCCAGGCGATGGAACGACGCCTGACGATGCGCCAGGTGGCCGAGCAGGTGATCGAACGGTTGGGTGACTGAGTTGGGCGCCCCGGCCCGGTGGGAGAGGACGTCGGGGTGGGGATCGCGCGACGTAGGCCGATTTCGCGGCACGATGCCGCCGGTACACGAGGAGAAGGCATGAACAGGACGAGCATGCGGGCGGTCGCGACGATCGCCGGGGTGGCGCTGCTGGCGACCGCCTGTGGCGCCGACGACGAGGCGGAGGAGCCGGACGCACCGGACGACGGCACGGAAGAACCCGCCGACGACGAGGTGGACGAGGACCCCGACGAGGAAGCGGACGAGGACGACGCGGTCGAGGAGGACGAGGCCGACGACGACGAGGAGGCGGCGGGTGACGCCGGTGACCTCGAGCTGGTCTCCGAGGGGACGCTGACGATCTGCTCGGACATCCCGTACCCGCCCTTCGAGTACGAGGACGCCGATGCCCCGTCGGGCTACTCCGGGTTCGACATCGATCTGACCCAGGAGATGGCCGACAACCTCGGGCTCGAGCTGGAGGTGATCGAGTCCGGCTTCGACGGGTTGCAGTCGGGGACCACGCTGGCGGCCGGGCAGTGCGACCTGGCGGTCTCGGCGATGACCATCACCGAGGAGCGGGGGGAGAACCTCGAGTTCTCCGAGCCCTACTACGACGCGACGCAGAGCCTGATCGTCCTCGAGGACGGCGACGTGAGCTCGCTCGACGACGTCGCCGGTCAGTCGCTCGGTGTCCAGGCCGCGACCACCGGAGCCGAGTACGCCGAGGAGAACGCTCCCGACGACACGGAGATCATCGAGTTCGAGAGCGGCCCGGACCTGTTCACCGCCATGCTCGCCGGCACGATCGCGGCCGGTCTCCAGGACCTGCCGGTCAACGTCGAGCAGGTGCAGGCCGACGACCAGTTCGAGATCGCCGAGGAGTACGAGACGGGTGAGCAGTACGGTATGGCCGCCGCTCAGGGGAACACGGAACTGATCGACGCCGTGAACGCGGAACTCGAGTCGCTCCGCGAGGACAGCACCTACGACGAGGTGTACGACCGCTACTTCGCGGTGGACTGACCCAGCCGGGGTCCTGCCGTCGGGAAGGGCGGCAGGACCCGCCGGGCGCGTCGGCGCAGGGAGCCCAGCATGCCCATGACCCGCCGACAACGTCAGCGCACCCAACGCGGGGTGCTCTACGGCATCTTCCTGGCCGTCGTGGGCACCCTGATCTGGCTCGCCAACTGGGAGCCGCTGAGCGACCAGTTCCTCGACCTGGACATCGCGCGCCAGATGTTCCCCGAGGTGGTGACCATCGCGGCGCGCAACACGGTGGTCTACACGGCGCTCGCGTTCGGCTTCGGCCTGCTGCTCGGGCTGTTGCTCGCGCTGATGAAGCTCTCGCCGGTGGCGCCGTACCGCTGGGTCGCGACCATCTACATCGAGATCTTCCGCGGCCTGCCGGCGCTGCTCACGATCCTGCTGTTCGCCTTCGGTATCCCGCTGGCGTTCGGGTGGCGGCCTCCGGGTGGCCCGGCTGGCGCCGGCGTGGTCGGCCTCATCGTCGTGGCCGGCGCCTACATCGCGGAGACCCTGCGTGCCGGCATCCAGGCGGTCCCCAAGGGCCAGGTCGAGGCCGCGCGCTCGCTCGGGATGTCCCCTGGCCGCACGATGATCTCGATCGTGCTGCCACAGGCCTTCCGCATCGTGATCCCCCCCTTGACCAACGAGCTGGTGCTCCTGCTCAAGGACACCTCGCTGCTGGCCGTGGCGGGAGCCACCGTGGCCACCCGTGAGCTCCTCGGCTACTCCCGCCAGGACCTGTTCACCTTCTCGAGCCCGACCCCCCTGATGGTCGCCGGACTGCTCTACGTCGCCATCACCATCCCGATGACCCAGCTGGTGGCGCTGCTCGAGCGGCGCCAGCGACGGTCGCTCTAGATCCAAGCGAGGTCCCGCGCCGGCGACGTAGCCTCGCGTGACCGAAGGCAGGAGGACCCGTGAGAGCCGACGCCACCGCCGCCCCCGACGGCGCCGATCCCGCGGATCACGGCCATCGGGACCGGTCGGTCCCCGCCATCGAGGCGCGGGAACTGCGGAAGTCCTTCGGTGACCTCGAGGTGCTGCGAGGGCTCGACTTCGAGGTCGCGGCGGGCGAGGTCGTCTGCGTCGTGGGTCCGTCCGGGTCGGGCAAGTCGACCCTGCTGCGGTGCATCAACCGTCTGGAGGAGCCCACAGGCGGACGCGTCCTGATCGAGGGCGAGGACATCACCGACCCCGACGCGGACGTCGATCTGCTGCGTAGCCGCATCGGCATGGTGTTCCAGTCGTTCAACCTGTTCCCGCACCTGTCGGTCCTCCGGAACCTGACGATCGCGCAGCGACGCGTCCGGGGACGCTCCAAGTCGGAGGCCGACGAGGTGGCGCGCCGCAACCTCGAACGCGTCGGGCTCGCGGACAAGGTCGACGCCTACCCGGCCCACCTCTCGGGAGGACAGCAGCAACGGGCAGCCATCGCCCGAGCGCTCTCGATGGATCCGGACATGATGCTGTTCGACGAGCCCACCTCCGCGCTCGACCCCGAGCTGGTCGGTGAGGTGCTGGCCGTCATGAAGGACCTCGCCAACGAGGGCATGACGATGATGGTCGTCACCCACGAGATGGGCTTCGCGAACGACGTCGCCGACCGGGTCGTCTTCATGGACGAGGGCATGGTGGTCGAACAGGGGCCGCCATCCCAGGTGCTCGGCAGCCCACAGCACGAGCGGACCCGCCGGTTCCTGAAGCTGGTCCACTGACCGCGGTGGGAGCGGTGGGTGGTGGCGTCGGCGGGAGAGGGAGGGAGTGACGCCACCACCCACCGGCGTCAGCTCGGCCCGGAGGCGTCGCTGGAGCGGGAACTCGCTGCTCCCGCTCGTGTCACTGGCGGATGACGTGCGGCACGCTACGAGGGCCGCGTTGCGGGTGCGTTACGACGGTGTTGGAAGGTCGTGACCTCCAGGGAGCACCTACGTGACTCCGGCGGCGGCCCGACTCAGAAGTGCTCGGGCTGCCAGGCACCCACGCGGGCGATGCGTTCCTTGCGGACCTGACGTCGGATCGCCGCCTGCGCCTGCCGGCGGCGCTCGTCCTCGCTCTCCACGGTCAGCGGCGGCACCGGGGCGGGGTGACCGTCCTCGTCGAGGCAGACCATCACGAGGTAGGCCGAGGTGGTGTGCCGGCGTTCCCCGCCGTGCCAGGGCTCGGCCTCCACGCGCACGCCGACCTCGAGGGAGGTGCGGCCCACGTCGTTGACCGACGCGGTGACCAGCAACAGGTCGCCGACGTGGACCGGTCGCTTGAAGCTGAGCTCGTCGATCCCGGCGGTGACGCAGATCCGGCTGGCGTGGCGGGCCGCCGCCATCCCCGCCGCGGTGTCGACCTCGCGCATGACCACCCCGCCGTGCACGTTGCCGAGCGGGTTCGCGTCGAGGTGGGACATCGTCCTCGCGAGCGAGATCCGGCTCGCGGCGACGGGACGGGGCGACAGGTCGTGGTCGGGTTGGTCGGTGGTCATCTCGTCGCTCCGGTAGGGGACGGGGTGTCGGCCGGGCAGCCTGTCACACCGTCGGCGGACGATCGGGGTCCGGCGCCAGCCCGCGTGCGGCCGTACGCAGCGCTTGCTCCCAGGTCGCCTGCGCGTCCTCGTCGGGTCCGAGGGCGCCCCGGAGCTCGAGGGAGGCGAGCCCGTGCACCAGGGCCCACAGCTGGCGGGTGACCGGCCACGGTTCGTCTCCGGCCAGGACCCCGGCCCGTTGGCACCTTGCGACGGTGTCCACGAGCCGTTGCAGGGTCGTACCCGCCAGCTGCTCGCCCGCCTCGCCCGGCTGGAGACCGGCGATCGGTGGCCCGAACATGACCTGGTAGAGGTGGGGGCGCGCGCGAGCGCTGCGGCGGTAGGCCAACGCGAGCTCACGGAGGTCGGCCAGAGGCCGCTGTGTGACGGCCACGTCCCTCAGGGAGCGGTCGAGGCCGCGGAAGCCCTCCTCGTGGACCGCCGCCAGCAGCGCGGTCTTGGAGCCGAAGAGGGCGTAGATCGCGCTGGTGGTCGCGCCGACCTCCGCCGCCACGGCTCGGGTGGTGACCGCGTCCAGGCCGCCGGCGACCAACAACCGGCCGGCGGCCTCGACCAACGCCTCACGGGTCGACTCGTCGTACTCACGCGGCCTGGGCAGGTCGGCTCCGATCGTGGGCGGGTCCGTGTGGAGCCCTTGACGCGCCCAGCCTAGCGTGACAATGTTATGGAACAACGTTACGCAACGCGGGTGCCGCGAACCGGTGGCGTCCCGACACACCCCGGAGGCCCTCGTGCTCGCCACCCTGGTCCTGTCCGAGGCCGCGGCGCGGACCGCTGGCGTCGTGTTGCTCACCGTGGTCACGATCGAGCTCGGGGGCGCGTTCCTGCTGCGCGTGGTGCGGGGGTCGATCCCGATGACCGACTTCCAGCGCACCTTCGCGCGGGCGGGTCACGCGCACGCGGGGGTGCTGGTGACGCTGGGCCTGGTCTGCCTCCTGCTCGCCGAGGCGACCGACCTGACCGGGTTCGCGGCCTGGATCGCGCGCACCGGGGTGCTGATCAGCGCCATCCTGATGTCCGCCGGCTTCTTCCTGTCCTCGGCCGGCGAGGGGCGGACCCGCCCGAACGGGCTGATCGCACTGCTCTACCTGGGCGCGGTATCGCTGGCGGCCGGGGTGGTCGTCCTGGGCGTCGGGCTGTTGACGAGCTGACGTCCCGTGGTCGCCGCTGGACCGGGCTTCGGCCCACGGGGGTCGGGTGAGGTCCGCGGTCGCCGCTGTTCCGGGGTCGGCCGCCGGGGTCGGCACCCGGGGTCGGCCGCCGGGGTCGGGTGAGGTCCACGTCCACGTTCGGGGTCGCAGCGTGCACGCCCGAGGTCAGTACAGCGCTCGCGCCAGCCGCGGTCGGGCGTCGCGCACGCTGGGGTGGTCCGGGCCGAGCAGCCCGAACAGGGCGACGAGCTGCCCACGGGCCGGTT
>SKTG01000116.1 GCA_007118045.1 Nitriliruptoraceae bacterium | reverse complement strand
GCTCACCGTCCCGACGCCGTCGTCCTCGCCGGCTTCATGCGGGTGCTCTCCGGCGCGTTCCTCGCCGGCTGGCCCGACCGCGTCGTCAACGCCCACCCCTCGTTGCTGCCGGCCTTCCGGGGCGCGCACGCCGTCCGCGACGCGCTCGACTACGGCGTGAAGGTCACCGGCTCGACCATCCACCTCGTCGACGAGCAGGTGGACCACGGCCCGATCGTGGCACAGGAACCCGTCGAGGTCCGCGACGACGACACGGAGACCTCCCTGCACGCCCGCATCAAGGCGGTGGAGCACCGGCTGCTGCCGGCGTGCGTCGCCGCCCTCTGCCGCGGCGAGCTGCGCATCGATGGCCGCCACGTGTCCCGGACCCCCTCCCCGTCCGTCCAGGAGCCGACGTGAGCACCCCGCCGTACACCCCGGTCGCCCGCGCGCTGGTCAGCTGCTTCGACAAGACGGGGGTGGCGCAGCTGGCCAGCGACCTGCACGAGCGTGGCATCGAGCTCGTGTCGACCGGCTCGACCGCGCAGGTGATCCGTGACGCCGGCGTGACCGTGACCGAGGTCGCCGAACTCACCGGGTTCCCGGAGTGTCTCGACGGCAGGGTCAAGACGCTCCACCCGCGGATCCACGCCGGCATCCTCGCCGACCGCGACGATCCCGCCCACGTCGAGGAGCTGCACGAGCTCGGGGTCGGCGCGATCGACCTGGTCGTGGTCAACCTCTACCCGTTCGAGGACACCGTGCGGTCCGGAGCGCCGGACGGTGACGTCGTCGAGATGATCGACATCGGTGGCCCCACCATGGTCCGGGCGGCGGCCAAGAACCACGGTTCGGTCGGTGTGGTCGTCGATCCCCTCGACTACGGCCGGATCCTCGAGGAGCTCGACGCGCACGGAGGGCTCGGCCCGGAGCTGAGACGTGAGCTCGCGAGCACGGCCTTCCAGCACACGGCCCGCTACGACGCCGGGGTCGCGGACTGGTTCCAGCGTGACCACGAGATGCCCGAGCAGCTCTCGCTCGCGCTGCCGCGACGGGCCCGCCTGCGCTACGGCGAGAACCCCCACCAGCGCGCGGCGTTGTACGCGCCGGCTTCGGGCACCGCCGACGCGGGGGTCGCCGGCGCGGAGCAGCTGCACGGCAAGGAGCTGTCCTACAACAACCTGCTCGACACGGACGCCGCCTGGGCGCTGGCGCTCGAGTCGGAGGACCCGTGCGTGGCCATCATCAAGCACACGAACCCCGCCGGCTGCGCGTCGGCGTCGGAGCTGTCCGTGGCCTACGAGCGGGCCCTGGCCGGCGACCCCGTGAGCGCCTTCGGTGGCATCGTCGCCGCCAACCGTCGCATCGACCGGGCCACGGCCGAGCGCATCACCGAGGTCTTCACGGAGGTGGTGATCGCCCCGGGCTACGACGAGGACGCCCTCGACCAGCTGCGCGCGCGCAAGAACCTGCGGATCCTGACGCTGCCGACCGCGACGTCGCCCCGCGCCGGCCGCCAGCTTCGCAGCATCGCGGGTGGGCTGCTCGTGCAGGACGCGGACGTCGGGGAGGAGCCATGGTCGGCGTGGGAGGTGGTCACCCGTGTCCGGCCCGACCAGCCCACCCTGGCCGACCTGCGCTTCGCCTGGGTCGCCGCGAAGCACACCAAGTCCAACGCCATCGTGCTGGCCGCCGACCGGCAGCTGGTCGGCGTGGGCGCGGGGCAGATGAGCCGCGTCGACGCGGTACGCCTGGCCGTCGAACGCTCGGGTGACCGGCACGAGGGTGCCGTGCTCGCCAGCGACGCGTTCTTCCCGTTCCGGGACGGCCCGGACGCGGCGGCCGCGGCGGGGATCCGCGCCATCGTCCAGCCGGGTGGCTCGGTCCGCGACGAGGAGGTGGTCGCCGCCGCGGACGAGCACGGCATCGCGATGGTGTTCACCGGGCGCCGTCACTTCCGGCACTGACCCACCTCGGGAGCCCACCCACCCAGGGCGGCAACCCACCTCCGACAACGGAGCCCCGTGCGGCCCTCGGCTCGTCCGAGGCGGGTCCGGACGTCTACCGTCGCCCTCCCTCGGCCGTCCCGGTGCCCGATGCACCTCGCCGCCCCGTACCCGACGAGACCTGGAGGCCCCAGTGACCGCGCGCATCATCGACGGCAAGGCGCTCGCCCAACAGGTCCGCGAGCGCATCGCCGGCGAGGTCGCCCAGCTGCGCGACGAGCGGGGTGTCACACCCGGCCTGGCCGCGGTGCTGGTCGGCGAGGACCCGGCCTCACAGGTCTACGTCGGCATGAAGCACCGGGCGAGCGAGGCCGCGGGTCTGCGGTCCCAGCAGCGCGTGCTCGCGGCCGACACCGGCCAGTCGGAGCTCGAGGAGCTCGTCGCCCAGCTGAACGAGGACGACGAGGTCGACGGCATCCTCGTGCAGCTGCCGTTGCCCGACCACCTCGACCCGGGGCCGGTGCAGGAGCTGATCGCCCCGGCCAAGGACGTCGACGCGCTCAACCCCTACACGGCGGGCCGGCTCGCGGTCGGTGACCCCACCTTCCTGTCGTGCACGCCATACGGGGTGCTCGAGATCCTGGCGCACGCCGGGGTCGAGCTCGCCGGCAGCCACGTCGTCATCGTGGGTCGCTCGAACCTCGTCGGTCGGCCCCTCTCGGTGATGATGACCCTCAAGGGCCGTGACGCCACGGTCACCGTCGCCCACTCCCGGACACGCGATCTGGCCGGGGTGTGCCGGACCGCGGACGTCGTCGTCGCGGCCGCCGGTCGCATCGGTCTGATCACCGCCGACATGGTCCGACCGGGCGCCACCGTGATCGACGTCGGGACCAACCGGGACGACGACGGCAAGCTCGTGGGTGACGTCGACTTCGCCGGTGTCGTCGAGGTGGCGGGAGCCATCACCCCCGTCCCCGGCGGGGTCGGACCGATGACGGTCGCGATGCTGCTGCAGAACACGCTCGAGGCCGCCCGGGCGCGACGGGGGCTGCCGCGCCGGTGAGCCGGGGAGCCGGCCGGCGGACGACGGTCACCTGGGCCGTGCGATCCCGGCGATGGCATGCGCCGCCGGGCCGCCGCCCGGCAGTCGCCAGGCGTGGACGTCGCTGACGTCGAACCCCGCCGCAACCAGCAGTGACCCCGTGTCGCGATGCAGCCGACAACCGCGCGCCAACACCCGCCAGGTGGGCGCCAGGGCGCGCTGCAGCCATCCCGTCGGTCCGGGCGCCGCGACGTGTTCGATCAGCGCGAGCCGGCCACCCGGCCGGAGCACGCGGCGGATCTCCGCGAGCGCGCGCATCGGGTCGTCGACGGAGCAGAGCACGAGCATCGACACCGCGGTGTCCACGCTGTCGTCGGGCAGCGGCAGAGCCTCGGCCGGTGCCTCGCGGACATCGACCACGGCCTTCGCGGCCGCCTCGCGCCCGTCGGCGTCGGCGAGGCCGCGTCGCGCGCGACGGCGCAGACGCGCGGCCATCTCGGGGTTGGGCTCGATCAGCGTCACCTTCTCGACGGCCGGACCGAGATGGTCGAGGACCACGCCGGTCCCGGCGCCCACGTCCGCGACGTGACCGGCGCTGTCGCGGAGCAGCTGGCGTCGTCGTTCCCCGAGCTCGCCCCGTTCGGCGCGCGCCATGGCCGGGTCGTACAGCGCGGCGAAGGTCCGGTCGAGCAGTGACACGAGGGGCTCCCGCTGGTCGCGGCCGCACCGCGAGGTGGTCGGGCGGTGTGCGGAACGGCCCGGGCACCTGCGGCACCGCGAGCGTGGTGGTCCTGGTCCGGGCCGAGCCTACGAGGTCGTGATGGCTAGGCTCGTCGGCCCGTCGGCCGTCCTCCCGAGGAGCCTCACATGAGCTCGCCCGTCCGTGTCAGCATCACCGGTGCCGCCGGTCAGATCGGCTACGCGCTCGTGTTCCGCATCGCCTCGGGGCAGATGTTCGGTCCCGACACGCCGGTGGAGCTGCGCCTGCTGGAGATCACGCCGGCGCTGGACGCGTTGGAGGGCGTGGCGATGGAGCTGGACGACTGCGCCTTCCCGCTGCTGAGCGGGATCGAGCTCACGGATTCCGCCGAGACCGCCTTCGCCGACACGAACGTGGCGTGCCTGGTCGGCGCCAAGCCGCGCGGACCGGGCATGGAGCGGGCGGACCTGCTCAAGGACAACGGCGCCATCTTCACGGGCCAGGGTGCGGCGCTCGCCGGTGGGGCCGACGACCTGAAGGTGGCGGTGGTGGGCAACCCCGCCAACACCAACGCGCTGATCGCGGCCGCGAACACGGAGGGCATCCCGCGCGAGCGGTTCACCGCCATGGTCCGGCTCGACGAGAACCGCGCGAGGTCGCAGCTGGCCCACAAGGCGGGGGTGCCCGTGCAGGAGGTGACGAACCTGGCCGTCTGGGGCAACCACTCGCCGACGATGGTCCCCGACGTGGACAACGCCAGGATCGGCGGTCGCCCGGCGAACGAGGTCATCACGGACCGCGAGTGGCTCGAGGGCGAGTTCCTCACCACGGTGCAGCAGCGTGGGAAGGCGATCATCGACGCACGTGGCAGCTCGTCCGCCGCATCGGCCGCCAACGCGCTCATCGACCACGTCCGCGACTGGTGCGGGGGGACGCCGACGGCCGAGGGGGACTGGGTCTCGATGGCGATCCCCTCGGACGGCTCGTACGGGGTGCCCGAGGGGTTGATCTCCGGCTTCCCGGTGACCACCGACGGAGCCGGTACCTACGAGGTGGTCCAGGGACTGCAGCTCAGCGACTTCACCCAGAGCAAGCTCGACGCCACCGTCGCCGAGCTGCTCGAGGAGCGCTCGGCCGTGGCCGAGATGCTCTGAACGCGGAGCCGAGAGGGGACGACGGGCCGGCGCTGACACGGAGGGCCGCCGTCGGGCTCCCGTCGGCCGTCCGGCAAGCGCGTCACGGTGGTGCCGTCGCGCGCTCCGTGATGTCGGGGCGAGGCGGTGGGCGCCACCGCGCCGGGACGGTCCGGGTCGTCAGGCCGGTCCGGGGGTGGTGCCAGGTCCGGCTGCCGTCGGGATGCTGGGTGGCACGCCAGCCGTCGCGTTCCTTCGTCCCGTTGTCCGTCCGGCACAGCGGGGCCAGTTCGTCGACGTCGGTCCGCCCCGGCGGCGCGTCGGCTCCGGCGACGGGGTGCCACGGATGGGCGTGATCGGCGTCGCAGACCCGAGCGGCCGTCCGGCAGCCGGGGGCGCTGCACGTGTCGTGCAGCGCGAGCAGGGCGTCACGTAGCCAGCCGGGCGCGAGGCGCTGACTGCGACCGACGCCGACCACGGCCCCCGTGTCGTCGAGGATCACGGAGCGCAGGTCCGCCCCGCGTGCCGCGATCAGGTCCCGTACGGTCTGCGCCGAGGCCCACATGCGGCCACCTGTCAGCGTGGTCAACAGCTCAGCGGGTAGCTGATCCCGGTCGAGCAGGGTGGACAGATCGACGCGGACGAGCAGCTGCGGGCGTCCGGCACCGTCGTCGGTCGTCCCACCGGACGCAGGGACGGCTCCCTCGCACAGCTCGAGGAGCCGGGCCGCCCGGCGCCGGCCGGTCGCGTCGGCGCTCGCCCGTGACCGGTCCTCGTCGGGTCGACGGCCGAAGCCGTCGCGCGTGGGACCGCTGCCCGCCGCAGACGGTCCGCTCAGGGCGGCGTCGAGCGTGGCGAAGCCCACCGGACCGAAGTCACCGAACACCCGGCCGCCGCTGCCGTCCAGCCGCGGTTGCAACGCCAGGAACTCCCTGTCCTCCGCCCGCCTCTGCGCTTCGGACGGCTCCGAAGGGTCGAGCTCGAGGGCGATCCACCCGACCCGGTGGACCAGCGCGTCGGGATCGGTGTCCAGACCCGCGGCGATGGCGCGGGCGAGCTGGTGGTCGACCGCGTCGTCGAGGTGGCGGGGGAGCCGGTGCACGCGCAGCACCACGGCCCTGGTCTGCGCCCAGGAGACGGTGCCATCGACGAGGAAGGCGTCCCGCAGCGACGGCAGCCGGCGCAGCGTGTCACCGGCGGTCAGCAGCATCCGACGGTCGGCGCCGGTACGGCGGCCCACGATGGCGAGCCACTGCTCGAGCGCCACCCCGGTCGCACGCTCGGCGAGCTCGTGCTCCTGGAGCGTCATCAGCTCCTCGATCAACCGGGCGGTGAGGCGGTCGATGCGGCGGGCCGCCTCCAGCGCTGCCTCGAGCCCCGGGACCTCGGCCAGCACGGGGAAGCGCGCGAGTTCCGCCTCGACGCGGTCCGGCTCACCGGCCTCCGGCTCACCGGCCTCCGGCTCAACGGCCTCCGGTGCGATGGGATCCAGCGCGACGGGGTGCGGGGTCCCGGTCGGTCGGGTCGAAGGGCGGGTGGAAGGGGCTGTGGTCATGCTCCAGTATCGCAAGGGGTGGTGACACCGCCCGGCCGGGCGGCGCCGTGCCTGTGGACGACCGGGGCGCCGCTATCGTCGCGGCGACGTGCGTGGGCGCATCGTCGTGCGGCGCCCGTCGAGCCGACCAGCGAGGCCCCCGTGACCCGTGTCTTCTCCGGCATGCAGCCGTCCGGCACCCCGCACCTCGGCAACCTGCTGGGCGCGTGGATGAACTGGGTGGCGATGCAGGACCACGCGGACTGCGTGTACTGCGTGGTGGATCTGCACGCGATCACCGCCCCGAACGAACACGACCCGGCGACGTTGCGACGCCGCACCGTGGAGCTGGCGACGGGCATGCTGGCGGTCGGGGTCGACCCGGAGCGATCGATCCTGTTCGTGCAGTCACACCTGCACGAGCACGCCGAGTGCACGTGGCTGTTCAACTGCGTCGCGGGCTTCGGCGAACTGCACAAGATGCCGCAGTTCAAGGAGAAGTCCGCCGGCCGCGGCGAGTCGGTCAGCGTCGGGTTGTTCGACTACCCCGTGCTCCAGGCGGCCGACATCCTGCTGTACGACACCGACGAGGTGCCGGTCGGTGAGGACCAGCGCCATCACATCGAGCTGGCCCGCGACATCGGCCAGCGCTTCAACCACCGATTCGGCGAGGTCTTCCGCTTGCCGAAGGCGGTGCATCCGCCGGCGGCCGCGCGGGTCATGGACCTGCAGGACCCCACGGTGAAGATGTCGAAGTCCGCATCGAGCGAGAAGGGCATCGTGCACGTGCTGGACGACCCGGCGCGCATCGAGAAGAAGTTCAAGAGCGCGCGGACGGACTCCGCGACCGACATCCGTCACGACCGGGAGGAGAAGCCAGGGGTCTCCAACCTGCTCGAGATCCTGTCGGCCGCCACGGACCGTGGGGTGGACGCGTTGGTGACCGAGTACGACGGGTTGGGGTACGGCACCTTCAAGGGCGCCGTGGCGGAGGCGGTGATCGAGCTGCTCCGGCCGATCCAGGAGCGCTACGCGGAGCTCGACGCCGACCCGGGTGAGGTGGCACGACTGCTCGAGGAGGGTGCGGACCGGGCGCGCGCGATCGCGGTCCCCAGGCTGGAGCGGGCCAAGGACGCGATGGGCCTGCTGCCACCCGGTACGGCGTGAACGCGCCGACCGCTCCCGTCGGCGGCGAGGTGTCCGCACCGGTCCGGTTGCAGAGCCACGTGTGGAACCCCTCGGGCGCCGGGCGTGCGCTGCTGCTGCACGGCCTGATGTCGGACGGCGCGACGTGGTGGCGGCTGGCCGCGGAGCTGGCCGATGCCGGATGGATGGTGGTCGCCCCGGATCTGCGTGGTCACGGCCGGAGCCCGGCCGGTGGTCGGCACGACCTGGCGACGCTGGCCGGCGACGTCGCCGCGCTCGGAGCGGAGTGGGACCTCGTGGTCGGCCACTCCCTCGGTGGGGCCGTGGCGGCGTGGCTGCTCGCGGACCACCACCCGATCGGTGGTGCCGTCCTGATCGATCCCGTCCTCAGGCTCGAGGGCGCGATGCGCGAGGAGCTGCGGCGACGGTTGCGCGCGGAGGCCGGCGGTGTCGACCCGGCCGAGCTGGCGCGGCGGCATCCGGAGTGGGACGAGCGCGACGTCTGGCGCAAGGTGCTGGCGACCCGCCTGACGGGGCCCGACGTGGTCGACGCCGTCCTCGACGACAACGACCCGTGGGACCTGACGCCGCTGGGGGAGCGCTGGCTCGCGCGGGTCCACCTGCTGGCCGCCGACCCCGCGAAGGGAGCCACCCTGCGGATGGAGCTCGCCGAGCGGCTGGCCGAGGAGGGACCCGCGACCACCTACGAGGTGGTCACCGGCTGCGGTCACTCGATCCACCGGGAGCGCCCGGAGGTGGTCGACGGGGCGGTGCGGCGGGTGCTCGAGGGCCGGTGAACGGTGCGTCCCGCGCACCGTCATCCCGCCGGGCGCCGTACCCGCCTGTGCGAGGATCAGATGTAGCCACGCAGGCGCGCGACCTTGACGACCCGCTCGACCGCGAGGGAGAAGGCGGCCTCGCGGAAGGTCAGCTTGTCGGTGCCGTGATCCTCCTGGAAGCTGCGGCACTGCTGGTACGCCTTGCGCAGCGCCTTCTCGAGCCGCTCGTTCACGGTGTCGAGCTCCCAGCGCATCTCCTGGTTGTTCTGGACCCACTCGAAGTAGCTGACCGTCACTCCCCCAGCGTTCGCGAGGATGTCGGGCACCGTCAGGGTGCCGCGGTCGCTCAGCACCTCGTCGGCGTACGGGGTCACCGGGTGGTTGGCGGCCTCGATGATCAGCGGTGCCTGGATCCGCTCCACGTTCTTGGAGGTGATCACCTCGCCGAGCGCGGCGGGGATCAGGACCTCGACGTCGAGCTCGAGCAGGTCGTCGTTGCTGATGTGCTCCGAGCCTTCGACGCCGACCACCGAGCCGCTCTCCGCCTCGTGCGTGAGGACCGCATCGATGTCGAGGCCCTCGGGGTGGTACGCGGCTCCCTCGACGTCGCTCACGGCGACGATGCGGTAGCCACGTTCCTCCGCGATGCGGGCGGCGAAGGACCCCACGTTGCCGAAGCCCTGGATCGCGATGCGGATGTCCCCGGGATCCCCGTAGCCCAGATCCCGGAGGGCCTCCTCCATCACCACGATGGCGCCGCGACCGGTGGCCTCCTCACGGCCCCAGGAGCCCCCGAGCTCGACGGGCTTGCCCGTGACGATCTGGGTCGTGTGACCGTTCTTGCGGCCGTACTGGTCGAGGATCCAGCTCATCACCTGCGCGTTGGTGTTCATGTCCGGCGCGGGGATGTCCCGGGTCGGCCCGATCACCGACCCGATCTGGTCGGTGTAGCGGCGGGTGATCCGCTCCATCTCGCCCATGCTGAGGGTCGACGGGTCCACCTGGACGCCGCCCTTCGCGCCCCCGAAGGGCACGTCCACGAGCGCGGTCTTCCACGTCATCAGCGACGCGAGCGCCCGTACCTCGTCGAGG
>SKTG01000208.1 GCA_007118045.1 Nitriliruptoraceae bacterium | reverse complement strand
TGACGCGCAAGTACGGGGCGGACGTCCCGGCGGTCCTCGACTACGCGGCCGAGGCCAGGACCCGACTGGAGCAGCTCGAGCTCGACGAGGCGGACGCGGACGCCCTGGACGGCCAGGTCACGCAGGCCCGTGAGGAAGCGGCGGCCGCCGCGGCCGACGTGCGCCGCGGCCGCACGGCCGCGGCCGAGCACCTGGCCTCGGTGGTCGACGGCCACCTCGCCGATCTGGGTATGCCACACGCACGGGCGACCATCGAGGTGGCCGCGCTCGAGGACGACCACCTCGGCCCGGACGGCGGCGACCGGGTGACGTTCCTGCTCGCCCCCAACCCGGGCGAGCCGGCCAAGCCGATCGCGGCAGCGGCCTCCGGCGGTGAGCGCTCGCGCGTCTCCCTCGCGATCGAGGTCGCGCTCGCCGACGTCGACGACGCGGAGGTGCTGGTCTTCGATGAGGTCGACGCCGGGATCGGGGGCTCGACGGCCATGGCCGTGGGCGAGAAGCTCGCCCGGTTGGCCGCGGGCGAGGGCGCCGTACGCCGTCAGGTGCTCTGCGTCACCCACCTGGCCCAGCTCGCCGCGTTCGCCGACGTGCACCACGTGGTGGAGAAGGGGCTCGCCGGAGGACGCACGGTCACCACCACCCGCCAGGTCGGCGACGACGACCGCGTCGCCGAGCTGGCACGCATGCTGGGTGGCGACGCCACGGCCGCGGCCGGCCTCGACCACGCCCGCGAGCTGATGGAGCAGGCGAGCACGCGTCGGGCGAGCTGACCCGCGTCGGTCACGACCGCCCACGGCCCGCGCACCCTCGTCGCGGACCAGACCCACGGGGCCGGTGAGGCCTCGTTGGCCCGTGCGGGTGCGGGACGCTACGGTCGACCGGGCCGCACCCCGCGGCCGGCCAGGCGAAGGGGACGGCGTGGGCGACGCGCACGAGGTCAAGCACGTGTTCGTCACCGGAGGTGTCTCCTCGGCGCTGGGCAAGGGCATCACGGCCGCGTCGCTGGGACGGTTGCTGAAGGCTCGCGGCCTGCGGGTGACGATCCAGAAGCTCGACCCCTACATCAACGTCGACCCGGGCACGATGAACCCGTTCGAGCACGGCGAGGTGTTCGTCACCGAGGACGGCGGCGAGACCGACCTCGACCTGGGCCACTACGAGCGCTTCATCGACGAGAACCTGCACCGGGGCTCGAGCGTGTCCTCCGGACAGATCTGGTCGTCGGTCATCGACAAGGAACGACGCGGCGACTACCTCGGCAAGACCGTCCAGGTGATCCCCCACATCACCGACGAGATCAAGCACCGCATCCACGCCGTGGCCGAGGACGCGGACGTGGTGATCACGGAGGTCGGTGGCACCGTCGGCGACATCGAGGGGCTGCCGTTCCTCGAAGCGATCCGCCAGTTCCGCTACGACGTCGGTCGGGACAACATCGTCTACGTCCACTGCGCGCTCGTGCCCTACATCGCCGCCTCCGGTGAGCTCAAGACCAAGCCCGCCCAGCACTCGGTGCGCGAGCTGCGGTCGATCGGGATCCAGCCGGACGTCCTGGTCCTGCGCAGCGACCGCGACCTCGACGAGGGTCTGCGCCGCAAGGTCGCGATGCAGTGCGACGTCGCGGTCGAGGCGGTCATCGCGGCCGTCGACAGCTCCTCGCTCTACCAGGTCCCGCTCGCCATGCGTGACGAGGGGTTGGACGAGGTGGTCGTGCGCTCCCTGCGGCTGCCCGAGACCACACCCGACCTCCAGGAGTGGGAGCGGCTCGTCGACCGTGTGTTCGCGACCCACGAGCAGGTCGAGGTCGCCATCGTGGGCAAGTACGTCGACCTGCCCGACGCGTACCTGTCCGTCGTCGAGGCGTTGCGACACGGCGGCATCGCGAACGGCGTCGAGGTCGGCATCCGGTGGGTCGCCTCGGACGACCTCTCGCTCGGGCTCGACGGCGCCGACGAGCAGGCCGCCGAGCGCGTCGGGGAACTGCTCGCCGGCGTGGACGGGGTGCTGGTTCCCGGCGGGTTCGGGGTCCGCGGCGTCGAGGGCAAGATCGCCGCGATCGGTTGGGCACGCCGGCACGAGGTGCCCTTCCTCGGCCTGTGTCTCGGGCTCCAGCTGGCCATCGTGGAGTTCGCCCGCGCGGTCGCCGGGCTCGCCGGCGCGCACTCCTCGGAGTTCGAGCCCGCCTGCCAGCACCCCGTGATCGACCTGATGCACGACCAACGCGAGGTCGTGGACAAGGGCGGCACGATGCGGCTCGGGGCCTACCCGGCCAAGCTGCTCGAGGGGTCGCGCACACGCGCGCTCTACGCGGACGAGCCGGTGGTCTACGAGCGGCACCGGCACCGGTTCGAGGTCAACAACCGCTACCGCCGCGCCCTCGGTGACGCCGGCCTGGTGTTCTCGGGCGTCTCACCCAACGATCGGCTCGTCGAGTTCATCGAGCTGACCGAGCACCCGTTCTTCGTGGGCACCCAGGCGCACCCGGAACTGCGTTCGCGACCCAACCGCCCGCACCCGTTGTTCGACGGCTTCGTCCGGGCGATGGCGCAGCACCGTCGGGAGGCCTCGGGCCGGCTGCCGGTCGACTTCGACGAGCCGACCGCCGGCGAGCTCGCCGCCGCCACGCGCGTGGACGTGGGGGCCCGCCGCACACCGGGCGTGGAACGAGGCGCACCGATCCCCGGAGCCGCCTACCGGGCGCCCTGACGAGCGGGAGACGGACGTGAGCGACCCTGCCTGGTACGAGACCGTCGACAGCCGGGTCGTGCACGACGGCTTCGCACGCGTGCGCATCGACCGGGTCCGCGTCGCCGACGGCGGGACGATCGAACGCGAGGTCGTCGAGCACGGCGAGTCCGTCGGGGTCGTCCCGGTCACCGACGAGGGCACGGTCCTCCTGCTGCGCCAGTACCGCCACCCCGTCGGTGGGTACGTGCTGGAGATCCCCGCCGGCATGCTCGACGTCGAGGGTGAAGCGGTCGCCGACGCCGCCCGTCGCGAGCTGGCGGAGGAGATGCACGTCGCGGTCCGCGAGCTGCGGCACCTGACGCTGTTCCGCAACTCCGCCGGCTGGACGACCGAGCGCACCCACGTCTACCTCGGCGAGGGGGCAGCCCCCACCGAGCCCCCGGACGACTTCGTGCCGGAGGCGGAGGAAGCCGACCTCGAGGTGGTCGCGTTGCCGTTCGAGGAGGCGATCGCGGCCGTCGTCGACGGGACGATCACGGACGCGAAGACCGTGATCGGGCTGCTGCTCGCACGTGAACGGATCGGCTGAACGCCGCCAGTAGGGTGACCGGACCCGACGCGTGGGAGGCGGATGGTCGAGGAGCAGGCGGCACGACCGCCGCTGATCGCTCGCTACCTCGACCACCTGCGTTCCGAGCGCGGTCTGTCGGCCAACACGGTCGAGGCCTACCGCCGCGACCTCGGCCGGTACGCGGAGTTCCTCGACGACGTCAGCATCGAGGACGCCGCGACGGCCACGGAGGAGGACGTGGCCGCCTTCGTCGCGTGGCTGCGGCGCACCACCTCGGCGTCCGGTCAGCCGTACGCCTCGTCCTCGGTGGCGCGCATGATCGTGGCCGTCCGGGGCTTCCACCGCTTCATCGCCGGCGAGGGACTGGCCAGCGACGACGTGGCCGCCAGCCTGACCACGCCCCGGAGCGAGCGGGCCCTGCCCAAGGCGCTGCGCGTCGACCAGGTCGAGCGCCTGCTGGCCGCCCCCGCCGGCCAGGAACCGGCCGCGCTGCGAGACCGTGCGCTGCTCGAGGTCCTCTACGGCGCCGGCCTGCGGATCGGCGAGGTGGTCGGGCTCGACCTCGATGACGTCGATCCGGTGGAACGGCTGCTGACCGTGCGCGGCAAGGGCGGCAAGCACCGCATCGTGCCCTTCGGTGACGTCGCGGCCGCGGAGCTCGACGCCTGGCTCGTCCGTGGGCGCCCGCGGCTGCAGCCGACGGTGCCGGCCGTGTTCGTCAACGCGCGCGGCGGCCGGCTGAGCCGCCAGGGGGCCTGGAAGCGGCTCAAGCAGCACGCCGCGGCGGTGGAGCTCGACGACGTGTCGCCGCACACGCTGCGTCACTCGTTCGCGACCCACCTGCTCGACAACGGCGCCGACGTCCGCGCGGTGCAGGAGCTGCTCGGCCACGCGAGCGTGACCACCACCCAGATCTACACGCTCGTGAGCCGCCAGGTCCTCCGGGAGGTGTACGAGCGCGCCCACCCACGGGCGGTGGGGTGAGGGCGTGCACCGGGCGGGTGCGCTTGTCCCCGGCTCGTGGCACGCGTTAGGTTCCGGCCCTCGCCCGCGGAGGCTGGGCGCTCGTGACGGCGCGCCGACGGGCGCGGACGCGCCCGGGAGGCAGTGACCACCACCCGGGTCCGCCAGCGCAGCGGGTCCGGCGACCCGGAGCCACCGTCGACCTGCGTGACCCGGGACGCGACACGAGCACCGGCACCAGGCGGGTCGGCACCCGTTCGTCCGCCCGCCGAGCGACCCACCACCGCGACACGGCCGGCGACCCCGCCGAGGAGCAGGAGCCACGGTGACCGAAGCCACGGACCCGACCACGTGGGGCGCGCAGGTCGCCCAGGAGCTACGTGGTCCCGGCACCGACCGGGGGCCCGACGGCCCCGAGCGGCGCGACCCCGCGTCGACCGTCGCCTTCGCCAACCAGAAGGGTGGGGTCGGCAAGACCACGACGGTGATCAGCCTGGGCGCCGCCCTGGTCGAGCTCGGCGAGCGGGTCTTGCTGGTCGACATGGACCCGCAGGGCTCGCTCGGTGTCGGTCTGGGGATCGAGCCGCACTCGCGCGAGGTCACCGTCTACAACCTGCTGATGCAGGACGGCAGCACCTTCGAGGAAGCGGTCGTGGGGACCGCGATCGAGGGGCTCGATCTGCTCCCGGCGAACATCGACCTGGCGGCCGCGGAGCTGTTGCTGGTCCAGGAGACCGCCCGCGAACAGGCGTTGCAGCGGGTGCTGCGCGAGGCCCGCTACCGCTACGACCGCATCCTGGTCGACTGCCCGCCGAGCCTCGGCCTGCTGACGATCAACGGGCTCACGGCGGCCGACGGGGTGATCGTGCCGCTCGAGTGCGAGTACTTCGCGTTGCGCGGCATGTCCCTGTTGATGCAGACGCTCGAGCGGGTCCGGGCCCGCCTCAACCCCGATCTCGAGCTACAGGGGATCGTCGCCACGATGGTCGACACCCGCACCCTGCACGCCCGTGAGGTCCTCGAACGGGTGCGGGAGGCGTTCGGCGACCTGCTCTACACCACGACGATCAACCGCACGATCCGTTTCGCCGAGGCGCCCGTCGCCGGCGAACCGATCCTGACCTACTCGTCCGAGTCGCGCGGCGCGGGGGCCTACCGCGAGCTCGCACGCGAGATCCGCGGCCGGGAGACGGTCTCGACCTGACCCGTTCGGCCCGGTCCCGGACGCACCACCAGACGATCCACGCGACAGCGAAGGAGCAGCGGTGAGCGACGGCCGGAGCCGAACGAGCCTGGAGGTCCCAGCACTGATCGCGCGCAAGCGCGACGGCGGGGAGCTCACGTCCGACGAGCTACGCGAACTACTGACCGCCTACCTCGCCGACGAGGTCGACGACGCGCAGATAGCCGCGCTGCTGATGGCCGGCGTGATCCGCGGTTTCACGGACGCGGAGGCGATCGCGCTCACCGAGGTCCTCGTGGCCTCCGGGGAGACGGTCGATCTCAGCGGGCTGCGCGGGCCGACGGTGGACAAGCACTCGACCGGCGGCGTCGGTGACACCACCACGTTCGTGGTCGGTCCGCTGCTGGCCGCCGCGGGCTGCCAGGTCGCCAAGCTCTCCGGACGCGGGCTGGGACACACCGGCGGGACGTTGGACAAGCTCGAATCGATCCCCGGCTTCCGGGTCGACCTGTCGGCCGCCGAGTTGCGGGAGCAGGTCGAGAGCATCGGGCTGGCGGTGGCGGCGGCCACGCAGGACCTGGTTCCGGCCGACAAACGGCTCTACGCCCTGCGCGACGTGACGGGGACGGTCGCGAGCCCCGCCTTGATCGCCTCGAGCGTGATGAGCAAGAAGATCGCCGGTGGCGCACAGCACGTGCTCCTGGACGTCAAGACGGGTGACGGCGCGTTCGTGCCGGACCCGGCCGCGGCGACCGAGCTGGCCGAGCTGTGCACCCAGATCGGGCTCGCCCACGACCGGCGTACCGGCGCGATCGTGTCGGACATGTCGCAGCCGCTGGGCGACGGGGTCGGCAACGCCCTCGAGGTGGCCGTCGCCGTCGAGGTGCTGCGGGGGGAGCGGCACGATGCGCTGCGCGAGCTGAGCCTCACGCTCGCCGCCGCCACGCTCGAGCTGACCGGTGTCGACGCGACCACCGCCCGGCAGCGCTGCGACACCCTGCTCGACGACGGGCACGCGTTGGAGCGCTTCCGCGAGTTCGTCGTCGCCCAGGGCGGCGACCCGACCGTGGCGGACGCGCCCTGGGACGTGCTGCCGGTCGCGCCGGTGATACGCACGTGGCAGCCCGGCGCCGGCGTGGTGAGCGCCATGGCGTGCCGCCGGCTCGGCGAGCTGGCCGGCGCGTTGGGCGCCGGACGGCAGCGCGCCGACGACGCCGTCGACGCGGCGGTCGGTCTCGAGGTGCTGGTGCGCATCGGTGACGAGCTCACCGCCGACCAGCCGGCGGTCCGGATCCACGCCAGGAGCGATGCGGACGTCGAACGGCTGCTGGCCGAACTGCCCGCCGCGGTCTCGGTCGGCTCGTCACCGGTCACGCCGCCGCCGTTGGTATACGCGCGGGTCGGCCTCGAGGACTGACGGGGCAACGTGTCAGGTCCGGCGGACGAGACCGCGCCGGTAGGCCTCGGCCACGGCCTGCGCACCCGTCTGGACGTCGAGCTTGTGGTAGATGCTGGTCAGGTGGTTCTTGACCGTCTTCAGCGAGAGGAACAGCTCCCCGGCGATGTCGCCCGGTCGCCGGCCGGCGGTGAGCAGCTCCAGGATCTCGCGCTCGCGCACGGTGAGCCCGAGGTCGCCGCTCGCGGAGCGCCCCGCCGCGAGCTCCCCGACCCGGGTCGCCACGTCCGAGCTGAGGTAGGACCGGCCCTCGTGGACCGCGCGTAGGGCCTCGAGCAGCTCGTCGATGGAAGCGGACTTGGACACGAACCCCTTCGCGCTGAGCGCCACCGCCCGCTGCAGGCTCGGGTCGTCGTCGTGCATCGACAGGAAGAGCACGTCGAGGTCGGGATGGTCGTCACGCAGCTTCTGCGCCACGGCCAGCCCATCGAGGCCCGGCATGGCGATGTCCATCACCACCAGATCCGGTGCGAGGCTCTCCACGGCCTGCAGGACGGCAGGGCCGTCCGCGACCTCGCCGACCACCTCGATGCCCGGTTCGGCGCGAGCGGCCTTCGCGACGCTCTGACGGACCAGGGTGTGATCGTCGGCGACGACGACGCGCATGCTCAGCTCCCGCCGGATGCGACTGCGGTGCCCGCCGGCAACGTTAGGGCGACGCGCGTACCACCGCCGAGTCCGTCCCGCGGCGCGACGCTGAGCTCACCGCCGAGCCGTCGGGCCCGTTCGTCCATGGTCCGGAGCCCGAGGCCGTCCTGGCGGGCGATCTCGTAGCAGTCGAGCCCGACCCCGTCGTCCTGCACCTCGAGCCGCAGGCGTCCGTCCTCGCTGCCGAGACGGACCATCACGTGCTCCGCCGCCGCATGCCGTAGCGCGTTGCTGACCGCCTCCTGCGCCACCCGCAGCACCTCCTGGGCACGGCCGGCGTCGAGCTGCACGGGACGGTGCCGCTCGAAGGTGATGGTGGGCCCGTGTTCGGTCCGCACGGCGTCGAGGTGACGGGCGAGCAGGCTCACGAGATCGCCGTCGGTCGGCTTCCGCAGGTCCTGGATCGTGCCGCGCAGGTCCATCAGCGCGGCGCCCGCGACCCGCGAGAGGCGGTCGAGCTCCTCCGTGTCGGCGCCCGTGCGCGCCATCAGCTCGAGCTCCATGCGCAGGTGGGTCAGGGACTGTGCGACCCCGTCGTGTAGGTCGCTGGCCACGCGGCGACGTGCGGAATGGGCGGCACGTGCCTGGGTGCCGTCGAACAGCTGGGCGTTCTCGAGGGCGAGGCCCGCGTCCTGGGCGATGGCCGCCAGGCGGGGACGCGCTCGGCGCGCCGCCTCGAGGTCGTCGAAGCCCACCAGCAACACGCCCGTCGGTGGTCCGCCGAGGGGGAGCACCGACCAGTGGCGGTGCCATTGAGCGCTCGGTCCGAGCTCGCTCGGAAGCGAACCCGGGGTCCGCAGGCGGGTGCCACCGCAGAGCAACGGTGACAGGGCCTCCGAGGGCAGAGGCGGGGGGACCTGCTGTCCCGTCCCCGTGGTCGCCACCGTGCGCAGCAGGCCGTGCTCCTCGACGAGCACGAGGGCGCCGGTGGCCCCGGGCACCGCCCTGAGCTCCGCGACCGTCGCGGCCGCCACGGTCGAGACGTCGAGGCCCCCGGGGATCTCGTCGGCGAGAGCGCGCAGCGAGGTGAGCAGACGGTTCGCCTGCTGGAGGACCAGACGGTCACGGACCGAGCGGTCGGCCATGACCTGTCCCGCCGCGGCCGACGTGAAGCCGGTGAGCAGGAGCAACAGGACCAGGGGGAGCACGCCCAGCAGCGGAGCGTCACCCAGTCCGTCGGCGACCCAGAGCCGCACGACCGCGATGGTTGCCAGCGCACCGGCCGTGCCGAGGCCGACGAGCAACCCGCTGTGGCTGGTCAGGCCCGCGACGGTCACGAGCAGGAACGGCAGGTAGGCGGCGACCTCGGGGCCGGCGGCGAGGATCAGCGCCACGGCCACGATGACGTCGGCGACGCGCAGCAGCCGCCGGTGGCCCCGGGTCAGCGCGGTGACGGCCACGTACCCGGCGAGCGCCGCCAGCACCGGGGCCTGCCCCGCGAGCCCACGGTCGGCCAGCAGCAACGGAGCGAGCGCCACCGCGACCAGCCGTGCCCAGCGCTCCAGCCCGACCACGGAGGCGTACCAGGTCAGACGGTCCACGTTCCGGGTCACCCAGGTGGGTGCCCGCTGCCCACGGATCAGCCCCTCCCGCGGCTCACGCATCACCGCCCCCGCGTGCGGACCGAGGGATGGGCGCACCGGCGCCGGGCAGCCTCGCCGGCGCTTGCACCCCCCACCGTGTCGCGATCCGTCGGGCACCGCAGGCCGCTCGGCGGCATGGACGGTTCCGAGCGGGCGGGCACGACGACGCTCCTCCCGAGGCTGGCAGGTCGGTACGTTCCGACCCGCACCGAGCGGTCGGGGGGAGCCTACTGGCCGCGGGTCCACGGCCAAGGAGCACAGGTGTCGGACGCCCAGTACCC
>SKTG01000435.1 GCA_007118045.1 Nitriliruptoraceae bacterium | reverse complement strand
TGGCCGTGCGGCAGGGAATCGGCTATGTGCCGGAAGACTACGGCATCTTTGATTTTCTTACCGTGGAAGAGAATCTCCTCATCGCCATGTGGCGGGAGGATTCGTCCACCCTGGCCCGGCGGGACCATGTCCTGGAACTGTTCCCCGACCTGCTCCACGGCCTCGCGGCCGCGCTCCACCGCCTCCCGGGCCCTGGTGCGCAGGCCACCTCGGGCGTCGTCCCCCGTGCTCGCGGCCTGGGACCCACCGGTGGACGGTGCCCCGGGGGGGCGGGGGCGGCGTCGACTGGCCGCGCCGGCTCCCGCGCGTCGGCAGGTTCGCGCTCATTCCTCGTCACCCGCGATCGCGGACCGCATCTCCGTGTCGGCCTGCACGTTGTCGAGGCGGTACTTGTCCATGACGCCGAGGTTGCCGGCCCGCAGCGCCTCCGCCAGTGCCCGGGGCACCTCGGCCTCGGCTTCGACGACCTTGGCGCGCATCTCCTGCTCGTTCGCGATGGCCATCGCGCGGCGTTCCTCGGCCTTCGCCTGAGCGATGTTCTTGTCCGCCTCGGCCTGATCGGTCTGCAGCTCCGCACCGATGTTGCGGCCGATGTCCACGTCCGCGATGTCGATGGAGAGGATCTCGAAGGCGGTTCCGGCGTCGAGCCCGCGCTCGAGCACGCGGCGCGAGATGTCGTCGGGGTTCTCCAGGACGAACTTGTGGCTGTCGGCCGAGCCGATCGAGGAGACGGTGCCTTCACCGACACGGGCGATGATGGTCTCCTCACCGGCACCACCGACCAGCCGCTCGATGTTGGCGCGGACGGTCACGCGGGCGAGGGCCATGACCTGGATGCCGTCCTTGGCCACACCGGAGATGCGTGGTGTCTCGATGACCTTGGGGTTGACGCTGACCTGGACGGCTTCGAGCACGTCTCGACCGGCGAGGTCGATGGCGGTCGCCCGCTTCCACGGCAGCTCGATGTTGGCGCGGTCGGCGGAGATGAGCGCGTCCACCACACCGCCCACGCGGCCTCCGGCCAGGACGTGCGCCTCCATCTGCCCGATGTCGAGGTCGATGTCGGCCTTCGTCGCCGAGATCAGGGGTCGCACGATCTCGCCCGGGTTGACCTTGCGCAGGCGCATCCCGATCAGGGTGCCGATGCCGACCCGCACGCCCGAGAACAGGGCGGTGATCCACAGCCCGACCGGCACGAAGTACAGCAGCAGTGCGGCCGCGAGGAAGACCGCTGCTCCGATGACGAGCAGCAGGGTGGTGTCCATGTGTGCCTCCGAGGACCTCGACGAACGGATGGTGTGAGAACACCCGTTTGGTGACTCCGACGGTAGTGGTTCTAGGACCGGGCTCGGCGCACCACCCGGCGGTAGCGCTCCGCCCGGACGATCTCCACGCGCTCACCGGCCTCGAGGTAGTCGCCGAGGGTGACGACGTCGACCCGGTAGCCGCCGAAGTCGGCGACCCCCGCCGGGCGCAGGTCGCTGAGCGCGGTGCCGATCGCCCCCTGGTGCGCCGCGGCCGAGGCGGCGGCGGACAGGGGCGTCCCCGGACCGCCTGGCGGTGCGTGTGGGTCGGCGACCGGCGGGCCCGTGGGTGCGTCCTCGTCCTGTTCGAGCACGTCGCCGTCACCGAACCAGCGCAGCCAACCGCTGCTCTTGCGTTGTCGATCGCTGTCACCGGCGTTGCGTCGCGACAGCAGGGTCAACAGCACCACCAGCCCGAACGTGATCGCGATGAAGGCGATCACGATGGTCGCGCCGGTCGAGACCAGCTGCCCGGTGCTCACGATCGAGAGGTCCCCGCCGACCATGGCGGACCACGCCCCGGCGAACAGGCTCGACAGCCCGAGGACCCCGGCGATGCCGAAGCCGGGTACGACGAACAGCTCCAGGGCGATCAGGCCCAGACCCACGAGCACCAACAGGACGTCCTCCCAGCCGGCCAGTCCGGCCAGCAGATGACCGTAGAAGAAGGCGCTCAGCAAGGCGACACCCGCCAGGCTCACGAGGCCGAAGGCGCCGACGAAGACCTCGAAGAGCAGCAGCATCAGCCCGGTCGTGACCAACGCCGACGCGACCACGGGTGTGGTCAGTGCGGGCACGACCAGCTCCGAGCGCCGCGGTCGGACGTCCTCGAGGGGTCGTTCGCCGAGGTCGAGTTCGACCAGGAGCTCCTCGGCCCGCGTGGCCCCGCCCTCACCGTCGGCGTAGCCGAGCTCGGCGGCGGTGCCGGCGTCCAGCTGCAGCAGCCGCGTGGCGTCGACGACCGAACCGATCGTCACGGTCGGGTCGACCATCGCCGTGGCCACGGTCGGTTCGCGCCCCCGTGCCCGGGCCGCTTCGCCGGCTCGGCTCGCGACCTCCTCGATCACGTCGCGGTCGTCGACGCCGGCGCCGCCCGTAGCGGGATCTCTCGGGTCTCCGGCGCCCAGCCGACCGGCCGGCGTCAGGTGCAACTCCTCCGCGGCGGTGGCCGCGAGGGCGGCTGGTCCCGTCGCCGTGTCGACGAGCGCGATCGTGCGTAGGTCCCGGTCCAGTAGCTCGTCCGCGATCGCCAGCGCGGCATCGAGCCGGCCGCCAGGGGTGTCGAAGGTCAGCAGCAACGCTTCCGCGCCATCGTCCTCAGCGTCGTCGAGCGCGCGTCTGACGAAGGGTCCGTCCCCGCGGTCGACGCTGCCGGTGAGCGAGAGCAGATGGACGGCACCGGCGTCGGCGTCCTGGCCCCGCGCGTCGCCACCGGCGAGGAGCACGAGCACCACCCCGATCGCGACCAGCAACAGGCCGCGCCACGGGCCCGGCACACCCACGCGGTGCCGACCTCCCCCGTCGCGACCCATCCCGACGTGCCTTCCGACGCGTTCAACCGTCACCGATCCCGGTGCGGGGCCGTGCCCCACCAGGGTACGAGACCCCCCGGCCGACCCCGTGACGTGGCGAGCCGTTAGCCTCCGCTCGCGGTCGATGCGTGAGGGAGGGGAGCGGCGCATGGTGCGGGTGCTGTTGCACGACCTCGACGGTGACGGGGGCGACCTCGACGCGCAGTGGGAGATGCTCACGGCCGCGGTGGCCATCCAGGCACCGGAGCTGGTCGTGCTGCCGGAGATGCCGTTCTCGCCGTGGTTGCCCGCCACGTCCGAGGTCGACGCCGACGCGTGGCGCGAGGCGGTCGAGCTGCACGAGCGGTGGATGCGGCGGCTGGGGGAGCTGCGTGCCGAGGTGGTGGTGACGACCCGGCCGGTGGGCCGGGACGGGGACCGCGGCAACGAGGGCGTCGTCTGGCTGCGGGACAGCGGCGTGGTCGCCGCTCGCCGCAAGGCCTACCTGCCGGACGAGGCCGGCTTCCACGAGGCCACCTGGTACCGGCGCGGGCCGGCCCGCTTCGACCCCGTCACCACACCGCTCGGCACGGTCGCGGTGATGATCTGCACCGAGCTGTGGTTCCCCGAGCACGCCCGTGAGTTGGGCCGGGCGGGCGTCCACCTGCTGTGCGTGCCGCGGGCCACCCCCGTCAGCTCCGTCGAACGATGGGAGGCGGGGGCCCGCGTGCTGGCCACGATCGCCGGCGCCTACGTGCTCTCGGTCAACCGCGGCGGCCGTGCGGGGCCGACGGCGTTCGACGGTGGCAGCACCCTGGTCGACCCCGAGGGGACGGTGCTGGCGCGCACGACGGTCCAGCAACCCACCGCCGTGGCCACGCTCGATCTCGCGGCGGTCGACCGGGCCCGGACCTCCTACCCCCGCTACGTGCAGGACGGCGGCGAGAACCGCTAGGTGCCCTTCGGGTGCCAGACGGTCTTCGTCTCGCAGAACGCGAGGATGCGAGCGGGCCCGGCCGGCCCGGCGTCGAACGCCGGCTCCTCGGCGGGGGCGGGGACCACGCGTTTGACGTTCTCGGCCGCCAGGCGTTCGAGCTCCTCCGTGTCGACCTCCGTCCCGGTGCACCCGGTGAGGTCCAGCGCGTCGACGTCGAGGTGTCCGGCCAGGACCGGCGCGAGCTCGGTGACGTGGCCGGTCAGCAGGTTGACGACGCCACCGGGGACGTCCGACGTGGCCAGCACCTCGCTGAGGGTGATGGCCGGGAGCGCTCGACGCTCGCTGGCGACGACGACGGCCGTGTTGCCGGAGACCAGCAGCGGCGCGAGCACCGCCGTCAGACCGAGCAGGCTGGAGCGTTGCGGCGCGATCGCGGCGACCACGCCGGTCGGCTCCGGCACGGAGAGGTCGAAGTACGGCCCGGCGACGGGGTTGAGCCCTCCGTCGACCTGCGCGTACTTGTCCGTCCAACCCGCGTAGTGCACCCACCGGTCGATGGCGGCATCGACCTGGGAGGTGGCCTTGCGGGTGCTGAGCCCCTCGGCGGCGGCGACCTCGGCCACGAACTGGTCGCGGCGTCCCTCGAGCAGCTCCGCGACGCGGTAGAGCACCTGGCCCCGGTTGTATGCCGTGGCGGCCGCCCAGCCCTGCTGCGCCTTGCGCGCCGCGACGACGGCGTCGCGCACGTCCTTGCGGGACGCCCGGGCGGCGTTGGCCAGGAAGCGGCCCTTGCTATCCGTGATCTCGAAGGTGCGCCCCGACTCGGAGCGCGGGAACCTCCCACCCAGGTAGAGCTTGTAGGTCTTGCGCACGTCGAGGCGGTCCGTGGCCATGCTCATCCCTCCAGGGCGGGTGCGGCCAGGTAGGCGGCCAGGCCGTGGCGGCCCCCCTCACGACCGAAGCCGGATTCCTTGTAGCCACCGAACGGGCTGGTGGGGTCGAGCCGGTTGAAGGTGTTGGCCCACACCACCCCGGCCTCGAGCCGGTCGGCCATCCAGAACATGCGCGAGCCCTTCTCGGTCCACACGCCGGCGGAGAGCCCGTACGGGGTGTTGTTCGCCTTGGCGACGGCTTCCTCGGGGGTGCGGAAGGTCAACACGGAGAGCACGGGCCCGAAGATCTCCTCGACCGCGATGCGCGAGGACGCTCCCACCCCCGTGAACACCGTCGGGGCGAACCAGAACCCCGAGGAGGGCAGCTCGCAGGCCGGTGACCAGCGCTCGCCACCCTCCGCCTCGCCGATGTCGACCAGGGACGTGATGCGCTCCAGCTGCTCCGCCGAGTTGATCGCTCCGATGTCGGTGTTCTTGTCGAGCGGATCTCCCAGCCGAAGCGTCTCGAGCCGCCGTTTCAGCTTGTCGACGACGAGGTCGTGGACGTTCTCCTGGACGAGGAGCCGCGAGCCGGCGCAGCACACGTGCCCCTGGTTGAAGAAGATGCCGTCGACGATGCCCTCCACGGCCTGGTCGATCGGCGCGTCGTCGAAGACGACGTTCGCGGCCTTGCCACCGAGCTCCAGGGTCAAGCGCTTGCCGCTGCCGGCGAGCTCGCGCTGGATCGCCTTGCCGACCGCGGTCGAGCCCGTGAAGGCGACCTTGTCGACGTCGCCGTGGCTGACGATCGCGGCACCGGTCTCGCCGGCACCGGTGACGATGTTGACCACGCCGGGGGGCAGCTCCGCCTGCTGGCACAGCTCCGCGAACAGCATCGCGCTGAGCGGTGTCGTCTCCGCGGGCTTGATCACCACGGTGTTGCCGCACGCCAACGCGGGGGCGATCTTCCAGATCAGCATCAACAACGGGAAGTTCCAGGGGATCACCTGGCCGGCCACGCCCAGCGGACGCGGCTGCGGCCCGAGGCCCGCCCAGTCGAGCTTGTCCGCCCAACCGGCGTGGTAGAAGAGGTGGGCCGCCGCGGTCGGAACGTCGATGTCGCGCGTCTCGCGGATCGGCTTGCCGTTGTCGATCGACTCGAGCACCGCGAACTCGCGGGCGCGCTCGGCCAGCAGACGCGCGAGACGGAAGAGGTAGCGGCCCCGGTCGCGACCCGAGGCCGCCGACCACGGCCCGAACGCCTTGCGCGCCGCCGCGACCGCACGGTCGACGTCCTCCCCACCGGCGAGCGCCACCTCCGCGAGGTGTCGCTCGGTGGACGGATCGATCGTCGCGAAGCTGCCGTCCCCGGCCGGGTCGACGAACTCCCCGTCGATGAAAAGGCCGTAGCTGGACCGGATGTGGGCCAGCTCGCGCGCTTCGGGCGCGGGGTCGTACTCCCACGTGGGCGTGGCCACGTCGGGCACGGTCTCGGTCTCGGTCTCGGTCTCGGTCTGGCTCATCGAGAAGCCCTGTCAGTCGATCGTGACGCGGTCGGGGTCGGCGTAGACCCCCGTGAGCTGCTTGGTCCGCTGCAGCAGCAGGTCGTTGAGCAGGCTCGACGCGCCGAAGCGGTAGCGGTCGGGGCGTAGCCACTCGGGGCCCGCCACCTCGTTGACGAGCACGAGGTAGCGGAGCGCGTCCTTCGCGGTGCGGATGCCGCCCGCGGACTTCACGCCCCGTATCTCGCCGGTGAGCTGCGCGAAGTCACGCACCGCCTCGAGCATGACCAGCGTCACCGGCAGGGTCGACGCCGGCGAGACCTTGCCCGTCGAGGTCTTGACGAAGTCGCCGCCGCCGGCCAGCGCCAGCCACGACGCTCGCCGTACGTTGTCGTACGTGGCCAACTCGCCCGTCTCCAGGATGACCTTCAGGTGGGCGTCCCCGCAGGCCTCCTTGACGGCCACGATCTCCTCGAGGACCTGCCCGTAGCGGCCGGTGAGGAACGCGCCACGATCGATCACCATGTCGATCTCGTCGGCGCCGGCCGCGACGGCATCACGGGTGTCGGCCAGCTTGATGTCCAGGCTCGACCGTCCCGAGGGGAAGGCCGTCGCCACCGACGCGACCTGCACCCCGCTCCCGCCCACCGCCTCGACGGCCGTGCCGACCAGGTCGGGGTAGACGCACACCGCGGCCGCGGAGGGGACCTGGGGGTCAGATGGGTCCGGTCGCACCGCCTTGGCGCACAGCGAACGGATCCTGCCCGGGGTGTCGGCACCCTCGAGCGTGGTCAGGTCCACCATCGAGATGGCCAGGTCCAGCGCCCACCGCTTGGATCCGCGCTTGATCGAGCGGGTCGCCAGGGTGGCCGCGCGCTTCTCCGCGCCGACCTGGTCGACCCCCGGCAGGCCGTGCAGGAACCGCTGGAGCGCCGAGTCCGACGCGGTCGCGTCGGTCAGGTCCGTCACGTCGCCGGGCAGCACCAGGCTCATCGACACGCTCCGCGGGGTCGGGACAGGCAGTTCCTCGAGCCTACTGGTGCATCCCCGGCGGTCGCTGGCCGTCTACGGTCGCATGCCGGTGCCGGCGGCACCGCGGTCGACGCGGACAGGGGGTGAGGCGCCACGTGACGGGGACCGCCGGCGACGAAAGCGCCGAGGATCAGGTCCTCGCGATCACCGGGGTTACCCGCACCTTCGGCGACGTGACGGCCCTCGACCGGTTGACGTTGCACGTCCGGTCGGGCGAGGTCGTCGGCCTGCTCGGGCACAACGGGGCGGGCAAGACGACCACGGTGCGGATGCTGGCTGGGCTGCTGGCCCCGGACGACGGCACCGTCCGCGTCGCCGGCCGCGATCCCCTCATCGATGGCCCGCGGGTCCGCGCCGGGCTGGGTGTCCTGCCCGCCCGGCCGGTCGTCGACGACCGGCTCACGGCAGCGGCCAACCTGCGCTTCGTGGCCGAGGTGCACGGGCTGCCGCGAGACGGCCTCACCGCGCGCATCGACGCGGCGCTCGTACGCTTCGGGTTGGCCGAACGCGGTGACGAGCGTGTCGGCACGTTCTCGACCGGGATGCGGCAGCGCCTGTCGCTGGCGCGCGTACTGTTGCCCGAGCCGCCGACCCTCCTGCTGGACGAACCGACGGCGTCGCTCGACCCGTTGGCGGCGCGCCAGGTCCGTCTGGCCCTGCGCGAGCTCGCGGACGACGAGGGCCGCACGGTCGTGCTGTGCACCCATGACCTCGCCGAAGCGGCTGGGTTGTGTGACCGCGTGATCGTCCTCGAGCACGGGCGGATCGTCGGCCAGGGCAGCCCCGCCGCGCTCGCCGCCGAACACGGCACCGGGGGCGTCCTCCTCGAGGTCGAACCGGAACGGGCCGGGCTGGCCGCCGAGCTCGCGCGGGAGCACACCGTCGGCGACATCGAGGTGGACGGCACCGGTCGCGTGCGGGCCACCGGCCTGCCGAGGGAGGCGGTGCCCGCGCTGGTGGCCGCGCTCGCCGAGCGGTCGATCGCGGTGTTCGAGGTCCGCCGGCTCGACCCCACGCTCGAGGAGGTCTACCTCGCGATGCACGGGGCCGGCAGCGGGCGCGACGATGCGGCCGACGCGGACGGCCCCGCGTGGGTCGCGGAGGTGGAACGTTGAGGGTGCGAGGTGTCGCCGCGGTCGTCCGACGCGACCTGATCGTCGCCGTCGGTTCGAAGGCGGTGGTGCTGCCGGCGATCGTGGTCCCGGTCGTGCTGCTCGTCGGACTCCCGTTGCTGGCCGGGCTGCTCCCGCGCTACGCCACCTCGGTCGGTGATCTGCAGCTGCTCCTGGACAGCCTGCCGGCGGGCGCGGTGGCCGGCCTGTCCGACGACCCCGGCCTGCTGGCCGCCGAGCTGGCGGTGACCTACGTCCTGGCGCCGATGGTGCTGCTCGTCCCGGTGCTGTTCGCGAGCGTCGTCGCCGCCGACGGGATCGCCGGGGAGAAGGAGCGTCACACCCTCGAGGGGCTCCTGCTCACGCCGCTGTCGGACCGTGAGCTCGCGGTCGCGAAGCTTCTGGCCGCATGGGTCCCCGCGGTGGCGGTCGGGCTGCTCGGCGCTGCGCTGTACGCCGGCGTGGCCAACCTCGCGGTCGGCACCCAGGTGGGACGCGCGGTGCTGCCGACACCGGAGTTCCTGCTGATGACGCTGTGGGTCGGGCCGACGTTCGCGGCGATGGCCCTCGGCGCCGTGTCGCTGGTCTCGGTCCGGGTCGAGACCACGCAGGCCGCCTTCCAGCTCGGCGGCGTGGTCGTGATCCCGGTCGTGGGGTTGCTCGTCGTGCAGACGACGGGGGTGCTGTTGCTCTCGGTGTGGCTGCTCGCGGCCGCCGGCGCGGTGGCGCTCGTGGTCGCGTCCGGGCTGATCGCGCTCGTGACGCGCTCCCTTTCGCGGCCGCGGCTCGGAGCGCGCCTGCGCTGAGGCGATCGAGCGCGCCTGCGCCGGGGCGATGAGCGCGCCTACTAGGCGATCGAGCGCGCCTGCGCCGGGGCGATGAGCGCGCCTGCGCCGAGTCGACCGAGCCCGTCTTGCGCCGAGACGATCGAGCGTTCCGCCTTGCCGGTCGCGGTGCCGCCGCCGTGACACTGGACAGCGACGTCGCGACAGCGGATGCTCGATCCGTTGCAGAACGCTCGGACCCGAGGGGCCTCGGACGTCCGCGTCCCGGTCCTTCTACCACGGGAGGCTGGCTGATGCGTCGGCTCGTGCTCGTCGTCGCGTTGCTG